>JAICKD010000024.1 GCA_025928125.1 Ktedonobacterales bacterium | reverse complement strand
TCCGCCTTCCCCAGCACGAGATACCCTCCATCGCGCAAGGAATAGGCGAAGAGTTGGAGCACACGCTTTTGCAGTTCGAGCGTGAAGTAGATCAAGACATTGCGGCAGAGTACAAGGTCGATGCGTGGGAAGGGAGCGCGCTGCGCCAGATCGTGCTCGCCGAAGATCACCAGGGCGCGCACGCGCTTTTGTACGACGTATTCGCCATCAACACGATCAAAGAAGCGCGCAACAAGGTCTGGTGGCAGCGAGGCGACAGCGGAGGCGGAATAGATACCACGACGGGCAAACGCGATGGCGTCGCTGTCGAGATCGGTCGCGAAGATGCGAACCGAGAACTGTTCGAGTTCGTCACCCAGCAGATCGGCAATCAACATGGCCAGCGAATACGCCTCTTCGCCTGTCGCGCACCCCGCCGACCACAGCCGCAGATCACCCCATTCGTCGCTCTGTGCGCTTGCTCGGTGACGAGCAGCCGCGATCAAATCAGGCAAAATCTGCTCGCGTAATGCCGCAAACAACGCCGGATCGCGAAAGAACTCCGTTACTTTGATCAGGAAGTTGCTGATGAGTTTGTTATACTCCTCCGGATGACGCAGAAGGTATTTGCGGTACGCGGACAGTGAGCTGGTCTTGGTAGCGACCATCCGCCGATGGAGCCGACGCTGGAGTGTTGGCGTCTTATAGCTCGTAAAGTCGAACCCGCTGCGCGCATAGAGGTGCTGGAGCAGCGCCTGCATCGCCTTCGACTCGCTCGGCTGGTTCAGGTCGGCCCCACTCGCCAGCAGATCGCTGAGCAACGCGCCCATATCTTCAATATTCGCGATAAAGTCAACGATGCCAGGAGGGAGTGAGCGCGGCATCGAGGGGTAGGGAGCCGTTGCGGGATTCTGAATCACGACGGCTCCACCCGCGCTCTTCACCTCCACGGCGCCCGCTGCGCCATCGGAGCCGGCGCCCGTCAGGATGATGGCAATCAGTCCCTCGCCGTATGCCTGGGCGGCGGATTTGAAGAGCAGATTGATCGAGGGAACAGGGCGGCTCTGCCGATCCATTCGCAGGGAGAGATGTCCGTCTCTTATCTCTACATGCCGGTCGGACGGAACGACGTAGATATGACCTGTTTCCAGTTTCTCATTGTCAAGGATTGTGTGAATTGGCAATCGGCTGCGACGGGCGAGAATTTCGCTCAGATGGCTGGGGCGATGCGGATCAAGGTGTTGAGCAATCACAATGGGAGCCGGAAAGTCATTCGGTAATGTCGACACGAGCGTCGAAAGTACTTCGATCCCACCAGCCGAAGACCCAACGACAACTAGTGATGGCGGCTGTATCTCGTCGACCATATGTGACTTTCCTTTCCATGTTTGACCCGTACTCACCACAGAAAAGATGATGCCAACGGACACGCCAACACCAATCTCACCAACAGCACGTACATAGAGCGCTATCGATGCTTGACCGCTGTAGACTGTGCTGCGTTGTTTTCCGCACGGTGCAAGCGCTGGGAAGGAAGACTGCATGCTTGCGAACATATAGCGCGCTGCCAATGAATGAGCCATGAACAGCAGCGGTTTAACGTATTGCATCGCCTATTCCAGCATACCATACGCAGGAAGCTATAACTCTTGAAGGAATGATCCGGCGCATGGACCCCTGCTTCGTAGCGGGTGTGTATCACGGCCTCAACCCCAATACTCAGGCGGCTCAGGTGGAGTCGAGTCTACTTGAGAGAATCGCTCACCCGCCATGCGGAGTAACTCGCGCACTTCGGCGTCGGAGGTGGGCGAGAAGTCGTCGTACCAGAGGCCAACGCCATAGAACGGCTCAGGTGTCGCTATACAGACCACCTCGTCCGCGATGGCGCGTAGCTCCTGGCAGGTCACCGCTGGAGCAACGGGGACAGCCGCAATCAGGCGTAGCGGTTGTTTCAGCCGTAAGGCAACGAGACCCGCGCGCATCGTGGCGCCTGTCGCCAGCCCGTCATCCACCAGGATAACCACCCGGTTTTTGATGGTTGGCGCCGGGCGGTCGTCGCGATATTCGCGTTCACGGCGCTCCATCTCCCGCGCTTCCGCCGCAGCCACCGCATCAATCGTCGCTGGCGAGATGGCCGATCCCTCGACAACATCGCGGTTGATGACACGGACGCCTCCACTGGCAATGGCGCCCATCGCCAGTTCTTCGTTGCCCGGCGCACCCAACTTGCGCACGAGGAAGACATCGAGCGGCACGCGCAGCACGACGGCGACCTCATACCCCACCGGCACGCCTCCGCGCGGTAGGGCAAGCACGATGACGTCTGGTCGGTCGGCATATTGGGTGAGGCTGGCTGCTAAGGCACGCCCGGCATCTCTGCGATCTCGGAAGCGCATGACATCGCCTCCTTTGCGGATCATATACCCCATGACGCGAAGGTCGCAAAAGCTGTACCACTCGATGCAGGTTCCATCCATAGCTGGAAAGCACATACTGCGTGGCGCTGGCAATAGCGGTTGCATTTCTCGGTACGTAGAAGAGCACACGCTGCTCGAAACTAGAGTTTGGCGAGTTGGCTGATCTCGATGCTGCGACGAATGGAGCGCGCTCCATTGCCGAGCGTCCATGAACTGAAGTCTCCATCGGCGAGACGATTCTGCGCGACAATTGCGGCGCCAACTTCTGGCGAGTGACGCGGTGTTCCCACCGTTGCCTGTGGAGCGATACATTTAACGGCCATGCGCAACGGGTCGAGTACCCAGGTCGTGGACTTGAAGACGCTCCCGACGATGCCAATCGGAAAGGTGGTCTCTTTCATGGCAAGCTGCGTGACTACCGCCTCGATATCGTTGGCGATCTCGCTCGCGGCCTGCCGCAGAATATCCTGCGCTACGGAATCGCCTTCGTTCGCCGCCTCGGCAACGCAACGCGCAAAGTCAGCGATCCGCAACTTGCCCAGGCCACCGCTATCGGCAAGACGTCGCATCGCCAGCGCTCCATCCACCCCATAGAACATGGCGAGCCTGTCGAGCAGGCGGGTCGGTTGGCGTCGGCCATCCAGCATCTTCATCGCTTCGTAGATGGCTGCGAGGCCAATGCGATAGCCACTGCCCGCGTCACCGAGGAGGTAGTCCCATCCGTCGACACGCCAAAAGGCGCCATCGGCATTCATGCCAAGCGCGGTTGCGCCTGTTCCCGCGATGGCGACGATACCCGGCCCACCATCAGTAGCGCTGGCCCAGGCTCCCACGACATCATTCTCAAGGATTACCGCGCCACAATACCCCAGCAGTGTGATCGCTTGTTGCGGAACAGGTAGATCAAGCTCGGTATCGAATCCGGCGAGGCACGTGCAGATCGCGTCGATGCGCTCTAGCGGAACCTTCGCCGCACACAGCGCCTGCGTCACCGCATCCGCTATATTCTGGCTGCAAGATGCTACGTCGGCGGAACGATAATTCGATGGGCCGGAGGTCCCTGCTCCCAGTACGCTCAGGTCATCTCCTACCACCGCCGCTGTGGTTTTGGTGCCACCACCATCCACCCCAATGACGAATCGCATGAGATTACTCCTCACCTCGTTGGAAACCGTTCTTGCGTGCGACGCGGAAACCAGCCTGAACATCGCCAGACGAGCGCATCAGGCTGGCCCTGGAATAGAGTGGCGCACTCAGCGTATTGCTACCCTTGTGATGAAACGGCGCAGCTATCTGGCTGGCGAACCGGGCGCGCGAGCCAGCAGATCGTGATACCAGTGGCCGCTGTCTTTGACAATGCGCCGTTGCGTGGGGTAGTCGATGTAGACCACGCCGAATCGCTTGGAATATCCCTCGCCCCACTCGAAGTTATCCATGAACGACCAGACGAAATAGCCCTGCACAGGCGCGCCCTGGTCGATGGCGTGAGCGACAGCCTCGATGTGGGCAACCAGATACTCTCGGCGCTCAGGATCGCTGACGCGGTCGCCGCCGTCCCATTCATCGTTATACGCCGCCCCATTTTCGGTAACATACAGCGCGGCTGGCGCATAGTCACGATGAAGACGCAGCAGGAGATCGTTCAACCCCTGCGGGAAGACCTCCCACCCCATCACGGTATGGGCGCTTCCTGGCACTGGATAGATTGCCCGGGTCGATCCGGAGTTGTCCGGGTCGCCGCCAATAAGCTGGCGGGAGTAGTAATTAACGCCCAGAAAATCGAGTGGAGCGGAAATCAGCGCCATATCTCCCTCCTGGATTGGAGGCGGCGCGACATGCTGCTCCGCGAAGAGCGTCTCAGGGTACGTACCGCGATAGACAGGTTCAACGAACCAGCGATTCCTGAAGGTATCCTCAGATGTTACGGCTTGCCGTGTTTCGGGCAGGTCATCGGCAGCATAGATGGGAGAGAAGTCGAGCGTAATGCCAACCTGGGCATCAGGCATGAGTGCTCGAATGCGCGGGACGGCAAGCCCATGCCCGAGCAACACGTGATGGGCCGCGATGATCGCCGCCTGCGGATCGCGCATGCCTGGCGCGTGTTTGCCATCGGCGTGGCCGAGATAGGAGATACAGAACGGCTCGTTGATGGTGATCCAATGCTTCACCCGGTCTCCCAGGTGTCCGACAACGGCTTCGGCGTAATCAGCAAAGGCAAAGGCGGTATTCCTGCTCAGCCAGCCACCTTGCTCTTGCAGAACCTGGGGGAGATCCCAATGATAGAGTGTCGCCATGGGCGCAATGCCGTGTTCAAGTAAAGCATCGACTAACTGACTATAAAATGCCAGACCAGAGGCATTGACGGCTCCAACGCCAGTAGGGATAATGCGCGGCCAGGCAATGGAGAAGCGATACGAGCGAATCCCGAGTTGCGCCATGAGCGCGACGTCTTCGCGCATATGGTGATAGTGGTCCGCAGCAACGTCGCCATTCTGCCCCTGATAGACCGCGCCGGGCTTGTTGGCGAAAGTGTCCCAGATGGATAGGCTACGTCCGTCCGCCTCGGCAGCGCCCTCTATTTGGTAGGAAGAAGTCGCTACACCCCATTGAAAATTGGGAGGAAAGGTGGCTAAGAGCGATGGATCGATATCGCCACGCACTTGGGCCGTGTCGCTCAACGTCATGAACGTGTCTCCTACATACTCTTCTTAGCTCTGTGAAGATGTTTTCGGGTTACTGCCAGCTTCACCATACAGGAAGCAGTGGGTGAAATGCCCGTCACCCAACTCAGTGCGCGCGGGGAAGCGCTCGCGGCATACTGGCATGGCGTGCGGGCAGCGTGGGTGGAAGCGGCAACCGGTTGGTGGATCGATCAGGCTTGGCGGCTCACCACGGGCTGGCAATTCGACGATTCCCTTTTTGCCCTGAGAGAACATACGAGATGGGTCGGGCGCCGCCGAAAGGAGAAGCTGGGTATACGGATGTTTCGGTGTCTTGATAATGGTTTCTGTCGGACCTCCCTCGACCAGTTGGCCAGCATACATCACGAGAATCTCGTCGGCGAAGTAGCGCGCGCTGGCAATGTCATGCGTGATGAACAGGAGGGCCAGTCCCAACTCATTTTTGAAGCCTTCCAGCAGATTCAGCATATCGAGCCGAATCGAGACATCCAGCATAGACACTGGCTCATCGGCAAGCAGAACGCTTGGGCGTACTGCCAGCGCGCGGGCAATGGCGATACGCTGGCGTTGGCCCCCGCTCAATTCGTGCGGGAATTTCTCGATGAACTGCTCGGCAGGCGTCAGGTTGACGCGCCGCAAGAGATCGAGAATCTGCTGCCGCTCCTGCTCCTTCGTGTGAATATGTCCGAAAACGCGGAGCGGACGAGCAAGGTGATAGCGCACGCTATGCACGGGATTGAGCGATCCAAATGGATCCTGAAATACCAGTTGGACTTGGCGATGATGCGATTTTGGCACCGGTCGACTCAGGTCGATAATCTTGCCTCGGAACTTAGCGGTTCCTCCAGTTGCCGGATACATTCCCGCCAGAACACGCGCAACCGTGGTCTTGCCACTGCCACTCTCGCCAACGAGCGCGACCGCCTTGCCGGGGTAGAGAGCGATATCCATTGGCTCGACGGCTTTGACCGTGCCAGAGCGGCCCAAGACCGCGCGACTGGACACCGCAAATGTCTTACGCAGCGCGGTCGCCTCAAGAATAGGTTGGGGTAGGGTATCTATCCCTGGTGCGTTTTGCGTCGCAGTCATTGTGCGCCTCCTGTGGAGGATGCCAGTTGGCCGCGCGGTGTTTCAGCCGCCAGCGAAGGATCCACCGACGTTGGGGGACGATTGGGGTTATGGGCCGGGTCGTAGAGATGGCAGGCCACCACGTGCGCCGGTCCAGCCTCACCGGGAGCGCGCAACGCGGGCATAACCTTCTGGCATGCATCGAATGCGAAGGCACAGCGCGGCGCGAAAGAACAGCCAACTGGCAAGGCGCGCAGATCAGGCGGATGGCCAGGGATACCGAGCATGTGCTTTTTCTCGCCCTGAAGCTCAGGGAAGGAATGGATCAGGCCGTACGAGTACGGATGATAGGGATGGAGGATAAGCCCCTCTTGATCGGCCAGCTCCACCAGGCGCCCGGCATACATGATTGCCACGTGGGTGCTGATTTCCAGGAGAAGCGAGAGGTCATGCGTGATGAAGATCACCGAAAAGCCGAACTTCTCTTGCAACGACTTGATTTCATTGAGGATTTCGCGCTGCACAACGACATCGAGCGCGGTGGTGGGTTCATCCATGATAATCAAGTCGGGATTCAGTGCGAGCGCAATAGCGATAATCGCGCGCTGGCGCATCCCGCCACTCAGTTGGTGGGGATAGCTCTTGAGGCGGTCCGCTGAGATGCCGACCATACGGATCAGCTCGATGGCGCGCTCGCGACGTTGGCGGGCATCCAGCGAAGGATCGTGCGCTTTGATGACATCGGTCACCTGCGTCTCGATAGTCAGCACCGGATTCAACGCGTTCATAGCGCTCTGAAAGACGATTGAGAGCTTTCTCCATCTGAACTGACGCAATTCTTCGGGCAATAACTCCAGGATATCAACGCTGTCGCCAAACATCTCCTCTTCCTGTGGAGTTTGCCGGTCAGCCTGGAAGTTGAAGACGATTTCGCCCTTCGTAATCTTCGCCGGAAACTTGAGCAGACGCGCGAGCGCGAAGGCCAGCGTCGATTTACCGCTACCGCTCTCGCCCGCCAGCCCGAATATCTCGCCGCGCTTGACGACGAACGAGATATTATCGACCGCGTGGACGGTACCTGTGTCAGAGGCGTAATCAACGCTCAGGTTGCGCACCTCGAGAATGTTCTCACTCGCCATGCTGTTGTACCATCCTTCGCGCGTATTTCTTCGGGAAGAGCAGAGGCAAACGTGAAACCAGCCCCGAGAGACCTGCTGGCTTTTCTGTCGGGATGGATCGCAGGCGAGGATTGACGATGGAATCAATGCCATAGTTGATAAGCGCCAGCGAGGTGCAGAGCAGCGCAATGCAGATACCTGGTGGTACATACCACGACCAGTACCCACCCAGCAACGCATCGTTATTCTGCGCCCAATAAAGCATTGTTCCCCAGCTCACCTGATTGAGATTGCTCAGGCCCAGAAACTCTAGTGTCGCCTCGGTGAGAATCGCGGAGATGGTCGCGAAGATAAAGTTCGTGGCGATGATGGCGCCCATATTTGGCACGATCTCGAAAAAGATCAGGCGAAATGTGCTCTCGCCACCGACGCGCGCCGCCTGCACATAGTCGCGCTGCCGCAGTGTCAGCGTGATTGAGCGCAAGACGCGCGCGCCCCAGGCCCAACCAGTAATCGTGATCACGACGATCACCGTACCCGGGCCGCGACCGCTAGGGACGAGCGCGGCCAGCACGATAATCAGCGGGAGCTGGGGAATCACCAGGAACACGTTCGAGATCATCGAGAGGAACTCATCGATCCATCCGCCGAAGTATCCACCGGTCACGCCAATAATGATCGCGACGAGTGTCGTCAACAGACCGCAGGTGAAGCCTATCAGCAGGGACAAGCGTGTGCCGTCGACAAGCTGGCGGAAGATATCCTGCCCGATGGTTGTCGTGCCAAGCCAATGCTCGGGTGACGGCGGGAGATTACCAAATGGCGTGGATGTATTCGGATCACCAGGCAGGAGCAGCGGCCCGATGAGCGCAACCACGATGAAGAACCCCAGAATCCCGAAACCCAGGCGCATCGCCCCGGATCTGGGCAGCGAGAACCATATGAATCCGGCTTTCTTTTTAGGACGCATTTCTGATGTATTGGTAGGCTGAATCTCAATCGAGTCGAGCACTGTCATCGCCGCTATCCCCTTTCATCCCGCACGCGAGGGTCCAGTAGAGCGTAGGCGATGTCAGCAAGGAAATTGGCTACTAACACGGCGACCGCGATAAAGAGGAAGATTCCCTCAATCAGTGGATAATCTTCGTTGAAGACGGCCTGGATACTGAGGAAGCCCAGTCCAGGATACGAGAAGACATATTCGATCAGGAACTGCCCACCGATAATGAATCCCAGCGCGTTTGCAAAGCTGGCGACCTGCGGCAGGATCGCATTGCGGGCGGCGTATGTGTACATGATGCGACGCTGCGGGAGTCCTTTGGCCTCCGCCATGACGACATGGTCTTCGGCCAGTGTATTGAGCATAGCGTTACGCATGCCCACCATCCAGCCGCCGATGGAGACGAGCACAAGCGTCAGCGAAGGCAGGACGGCATGCGAGATAACGTCCAAATAGTAATTGATGTTCTTGTCGCTGGGGTCTGTGTCAATGCTTATTGCGCCAAAAACGGGAAACCATTGCAGCTTCAGACCAATGAAGTAGATAAGCAGCAAGCCTACCCAAAACGCTGGAATCGACTGGATAAAGACCAGCAGCGGCGGAATGAAGCGATCAACGAACGAGCCACGGCGCCAGGCGGCGGCGATTCCGAGCAGGGTACCCAGACCCGCGCTGATGAGCAACGCCACGCCAAGTAAATTGATCGTCCAGAAGATGCTGTCGCCCAGCATGCTGGCAACGGTGGCTGGGTAATAGTCAAACGAGATGCCAAGATTCCCGTGCAGGAGGTTGCCGAGATACGTGAAATACTGCTGCCAGAGCGGGTCATGGCTGATGCCGAGTTGCGCCCTCAGCGCGTTGACCGCCGCTGGCGGAAGCCGCCCCTGGCTGCGCGCGATGATCGCGTCGATTGGGTCTCCTGGCATCATGCGAGGCAGGAGGAAATTCATGGTAACCGCGACCCAGAGCGCGACAAGGTAGAACCCAAGTCGGCGAAGGAAGTACACCATTGTGCTATTCCCCGTTCAAGGCTTCGTGTTGAGGCCCGTATTAAGGAACTCCACCTTCGGCAGCAAGTGCAGCGTGGATGACCAGCCTGGATGAGTGGACAGGCAGACATGTGGGAATAATACGGAGTATTGCGCTGGGGGAGCGGCAGATAACCAGATTGGCTACCTGCCCCCCCCAAGCTCCAGAGCCGCCATTACTCCACTAGTGAGATGGCGTCAGATGGAGCACTACACGGGCATCCTCAGGATGCTGGTACGGGCTACCCGCATCGAAGTAGTTGTCCGCTGTTGGCCAACCGGTAAAGTTCGTCGTGCGATACTCGTACGCGGCGAAGTTCTCGTAGAGAACGATGACGGGCAACTGCGTAACCATTGCCTGTTCGACAGGCGTCAGCGCGGCAATCTTATCGGCATCGCTCGTAGCCGTCGTGAACTGCTGCAGACCTGTATCGACGCCGGAATCAGAGAACCGCTCCCAGTTGGTGGGGTTCGCTTGCTGACCCGCAGGAGCGGAGTTGACGCTATCCAGCAGCGCGTACAGCGGGTAATACGGGCTTGGCCCCTGATTGGTCCAACTGATCGTCGCGTCAAACTTGCCTGTTTGCAGGCCGCTGTAATAATCGGCGAACTGTGTCTGATTGGCCGTGACCGTCAGCCCAACCTGGTTGAGGTTCTGGACAATAATGGCCACAATCTGATCCCAGTCCGTCCATCCAGAGACGACGTTCACGCTGAACGTGATCGGCTTGCCATCTTTGCCCAGATACTTCCCGGAGGAGTTCTTCTGGTAGCCAGCGTCATCCAGCAGCTTCTGTGCGGCCGAGACGTTGCCCGAGGGCGCCGCGTCCGAGCCGAACTTCAGGTCCGCGAACTGCGGGGCGATAAACTTCTGGTTGGCGGGAACCAGCACGCCAGTTGGGCTGGCTGGCGACCCCAGGCCCCACGAACCCTGATTGACGATGCTGTCGCGATCAATCGCGGCGCTCATCGCCTTACGGAAGGCGAGGTCGTTGAAGGGCGCCTTCTGCAGGTTGAGGTACAACTCGACGACGTTCGTTGGGGCGTAGAAGTAGTGGTTGTTGGAATTGGCCGACTGCCACTGCTTGATATTTGGATAGGCGACGCCCGCCCAGTCGATCTGGCTGTTGTTAAGGACTACCTCGGCGCTGGTGTTCGAATCAAAGGCCGGGTATTTCAGCGTCTTGACCTTCGGGAGACCCTTCTGCCAGTACTTGGGATTAGCCGTCAGCGTAATCAACGACGGCGCGAACTTCGACAGCACATATGGACCGGTGCCAACGGGCTGCGAATTCAGATCTTTGCCTGGATCCGACAGCTTGCTAAAGGTATGCTGCGCCACAATCGGCGTCTGCGCGGCGAAGAACCACTCGTAGACAGAGGCGTTCTGGTTGAACGTCATGACAACGGTGCTGTCGTCGGGCGCGGTCACTGAGTTAAAGAGCGTTTTGCCGGTGGTGGCATTCTTCGTCCAGAACCCGGCGGTATCCAGAGCGGGATACTGCTTCTGCAGGTTGAATGTGTAGGCCACGTCAGACGCGGTGAATTTAGTGCCATCGCTCCAATGCACATCGGTGCGCAGCTTGAAGGTAATCTGGGTGAAGTCACTGTTCCACGTCGCCGATGTTGCCAGCCACGGCTGTGGCGCGGTCCCGTCGAAGCGATTCTGCGCCATGAGTGGCTCGTAGATCATGCCGAACGAGGAATCATTGGTCGCGCCGGTCAACAGGGGATTAAAGTTTGCGGTGAAGTTGCCCTTGGGCGACGGAACGATAGTGAGTGTGCCTGATGGGCCGCCTGCGCTGTTGCTGCTCCCGCCGCAGGCTGAGAGCACCATAGTGAACAGCACGACACCGGCCAAGAGCACGGCCATGATGCGACGATGCGGAGATACCATCGGTGAGAATCCTCCTAAAATGGACTCTTATCGATCAACTCTGATCTGGCACTTGCGTAACCGATTACGCAATCAAGCGAAATAGGCGCGCGCAAACCTCCTTCTTGATAATTCGTCCCGGGTTTATCCAGCAAGCTCAGATGACGGGTTCTTAATGGAAGTACTGGAAGCTCGGACGATAAGGGTCGATGGCAACTGGATGCGGATGGGTTCTGGCGCTCGAAACGGCAGATCCGCGGGAAATGGCCGAATGACCTGGAATGGTGGCGGAATACGGGTTCTTGACGCTTCCAACAAGGACAGCAGCAAAGAGATGGCCTGTTGTCCCATCTCATAGAAAGGCTGGCGTACGGTCGTGAGAGGGGGGCGCATATGCGCTGAAGGAGCGATATCATCGAATCCAGCCAGCGCGAGATCATCCGGAATGCGAAGCCCGAGGTCTTCGGCGGCCTCCATCACCCCATAGGCCATCTCATCGTTGCCGGCGAAGATGGCGGTTGGCCGCGGTGTCATTTCAAGCAGTTTGTGACCGCACGCAAGACCAGTCGGCGGCTTGAAATCGCCCTCCAGCAGGAACTCTGGGCGCGGCTCAATACCAGCCTCCTGAAGCGCGTCGAGGTATCCCAGCTGACGATCCTGAGACACTTTGAAACTCTTGGGTCCCGAGATATAGGCGATATCCCGATGGCCAACTTCGATCAAATGCTTGACGACTTGCCTAGCGCCCGCGCGATGATCGGTACCAACCCAGGGAAGGGACGAGACCGGGCTCTGATCGTCAATGATCACGATGGGGAAACCCTGCTCGTGATATGCAATCAAGTGTTCTTTTGCGTTGCCGGGGAATATCGCCAGCATGCCAGCCGTCATCTTGGAGTTCACGATGCGGTCCAGGACAACGCGATGATCCAGCCTCTGGCCCATGGTGTAGAGGACCAGATCGTAGGTCGTCTGTTCCGCGAAGTCACCAATCCCCAGCATCAGCTGGGGCATCAAGGGCCACGTCAGTGAGGGTATGAGGACTCCGAGTAGGTGCGTGCGTCCGCCCGCCAGCACGGCGGCCGCAGCATTAGGAACGAAGTCTTGCTCTTCCATGATGCGCAGGATCCGTTTGCGCGTCATCGCATCAACGTCCGGCTTTTGATTGATGACACGTGATACCGTCGCCTTCGATACGCCCGCCAGGCGAGCGATATCCTGAATGGTGACCTTCTCTGCCATCATGGGCCTCACGGTTGGGAACGACGCTCCGGGCGTCCGAACGGACACTGTAAGCGGTATCTGTAAACGGTATCTGTAGCGCTTACGTGACCGGTTACAAAGCAGTTTACTGATGGAGGGGCAGGTTGTCAAGTGGTTACTCAGGAATTGCTTTCACAACTCTGTATTGGGCGGTTTTTGCCGCGACACCGCTTCAAGTCAGCAATCGTGCTGGCGCTCGCACTGTGGAAGATCAAGATACAACCCAGGCAGCGCGCAAATATCGGCAAGTTGTGATGAATTTGAGACTGGTCCACTAGACGATGGAGTTCACTGCAGGTCGAACAGCGAGCGTAATACGAGTGGTGTGCTGGCGAGACCCGGAGCACTTAGGATGACCGGCTCACCGGGAAAGAGATCGAACCCGTTATCGCTCCAGGCAATATTCGCCTCAGCTTCGAGCCAGACGCCCTTCGCGGGCGCCTTCGCGCTGATGGCAAGCCGTCCCGCAGAGAGGTGCTCGATGGCAAGTTCGGGATTGGTTAGAGTCAGGTATTTGAGTGGCTCGGGCCAGAGCGAGGCGGTCGCGCGCAAG
>JAICKD010000870.1 GCA_025928125.1 Ktedonobacterales bacterium | reverse complement strand
GATGCGCGCCGGGATGGATGTGGCCCGGATCAACTTCTCCCATGGCACGCATGACCAGCACGCCGCGACCATCGCACGGGTGCGCTCGGTGGCGGCGCGGCTGAATCGCCCTGTCGCCATTCTGCAGGACTTGCAGGGGCCAAAGATCCGTACCGGCGCGCTGGAGGGCGGCAGGCCGATATTTCTGACCGACGGCCACCGTTTTGTCCTGACGGCGCGGCCCATGACAGGGACAGGCAAAATCGTCTCCACCACCTACACCGACCTGCCAAAGGATGTCAAACGGGGCGATACCATCCTCCTCTCGGATGGCGCCATCGAGCTGCGCGTGACTGGGGTGGTCAAGCAGGACGTTATTACCGAGGTCGTCCATGGTGGCTCGCTGGCCGAGCATCAGGGGATCAACCTGCCCGGCGTTGCGGTCAGCGCGCCCGCTCTCACCGAGAAGGATCGCGTCGATCTGGTCTTCGGCGTGGAGCAGGGTGTGGACTACATCGCGCTGAGCTTCGTCCGGCGGCCCGAAGACGTGACCGAGGCGAAGGAGTTAGTCGACGAGACCTTACGCGGCCTGCCCGAACCCTGCGCCCCCTCGCCGCGCGAGCTGCATCCCTCCGCCTATGCCGCCGAACGCACCATCCCGGTGATCGCCAAGCTGGAGAAGCCCGAGGCGATCCAGGCGCTCGACGCGATCCTGAAGGTTGCCGACGGCGTGATGGTCGCACGCGGCGATCTGGGCGTCGAGATGCCGCTGGAGCGCGTGCCAACCATTCAGAAAGACATTATCGCCAAAGCTAATGCGCGCGGGCTGCCGGTCATCACCGCTACTCAGATGCTCGAATCGATGATCGAGCATGCGCGCCCGACCCGCGCAGAAGCCAGCGATGTCGCCAACGCCATTCTCGATGGCACCGACGCCGTGATGCTCAGCGCGGAGACGGCCGTCGGCAAATATCCTGTCGAGGCGGTGCAGGTGATGGCGCGGATCGCCTGCGAATCGGAGCCATATTGCAAGCATGGTCCCTTCGAGCACCACAACGCGCCACGCACCCACGCGCACGCGGTCGCCAGCGCGGCGCATATTCTGGCGCGTGAGGCGGGAGCGCACCTGATCGCGGCGTTTACTCGCACAGGCACATCAGCGCACTTGATCTCGAAAGAGCGCCCAGTAATGCCCATCGTCGCCTATACGCCGTTCGAGCAGGTCTACCGGCGGTTGGCGCTGTGGTCGGGCGTGATGCCGCGCCGCAGCGAACTGCTTGGCACGACCGAGCAATTGATCGCCTGGGTAGACGAGCAGCTACAGGAGGAGGGACTGGTGCATCGAGGCGACGAAGCCGTGATTATGGGCGGCATGCCCGTCGCCGGGCGCGCCCGCACGAACTTCGTTAAGCTTCAGCATATCGGCGACGAGTGAGGAGCTTCAGACTACTCCGCGGGCGCGGCAGTGTCGCGCGACCGGCGGAAACGCGCCCAGAGCCAGGGCGCCACGACAACACCGAGGATGCCAACCCACAGCGCCGTGGGAGTCCCAAAGAGCCGCCCCAGCAACTGCGTACCGAT
>JAICKD010000072.1 GCA_025928125.1 Ktedonobacterales bacterium | reverse complement strand
CCTTCCAACAGAAAGCCAATCACCACCAACAGGCGACGACTCAACACGTCGGCGAGGATGCCGGTCGGCACACCTACGACGAAGCAGGCAGCCTCCAGCGCGGTCCCCACCAGCACCAGCTGCAGCGGGTTAAGGCCAGCCGTCGAGACCCGGTAGACGGCGGCGACGGCTCCATATAGATAGAAGAAGGCCGCCGACAATCCACTCAGCAGCAAATACACAGCATATGCGTTACGACGCATCGCAGACTCCCCTAAACAATTCTCGATCACCGCGACGCATCAGCGCGGGATGGCGTAGCGCCAGGCATGGCAAAGCGCGCCATCGGGCGAGATGTGGTCGCGGAAGAGCACATTCAAATGAGGTATCGAGACGTAGGGGGAAGCTGGATCGCATTGGCGATGGGCAGCATGAGGTACAGAAGCCAGCGCGCCATGGTAGCTATGGCACGGCATACGCGCCAATTAGCGCGCGATGACTCCACGGTTGCGGATGAGTCCCACAACGTCTCGTGGAGAGAATGCTGGCATGTCCGACACCTCCTGTAGTGGTGAATAGCGGGTCGTTTTACGGCGTACCCATCAGTGTGGTCAAATCTCCACGCACCGACAGGTCTCCGCGACAGTGTATCCAACATTGGGACGTGCGTCAACGGCATCCACGCGAGAGGCGCAGAAATCTGATAGATAGCGTCTGGGATACAGCTGTGAATAGGAGGAGTGAATAGTAGTGTCGGGGAATCGGAGCGCGGATATCTGGAGCCAGAGCGATCAGGAAGCGTTGCGTCGCCGCTTGCCATCCGCGGCAGAGGCCGCCGCCTTGCCGCCATGCCGGGCCGCCTCGGCAATGCGCCAGCAGCAGGTGCGGCTAGAAAGACAGCGCTCTTGCTCCTCGGCGGTTTCGGGCGGGGTATTCATCAGGCAGAAGACCTGATAGAGTGGCTCACCCTCGTCGGGATTGCTCAGCGCGAACCAGCGCTCGCGGTAATGCGGGCAGCCTTGCCGGTGGCGACGCCAATTGATATTCTCGCGCGGGTCTTCAGTCACGCCAAAACTCACGGCGATCTCTCTCCTTCCTGCTTCATCCCTGGTTCATCGCGCGTCGACGACAATCTTACATCCTCGTCATGCAGCAAGTATACGCGGCATCAAAGGGTCTCGCAAGCATGTTCTATCTGAAAGACGTCATGCTCACCGCGCCTCTTTCACCGCCATCGCATATCCACGTACAATTAGAAGTGCGCCGAACGCTCTGATGAGCCGAGTATTTCCGGCCCGCCGCAGACGCCTGTGAGGATGATGCCATGACCTACACTCCTGGTCCCGCCTACGAGACACAACCATCCGATCACCAGCCGCCAGCGGGCGATCCCGCGCGCTATGGGCAGGTGGGACCGACACCCTGGACCTTCGCGCAGACCGTGCGGGGCGCGGCGGCGACCCTGGCGCCATGGCTAATCTTCATCATCGGCACGCAACTGCTGTCCTCAGCGAGCACGACTTCCGGCCAGCGGCGCCTCTCGCCAGCGGAGGACATCGTCGGCGCTGTCTTTGCCTTTTTCGTCACCGGCGTCGTCGAACTGGCCTTCGTGATCGCGCCCGCCTACTACACGCTTATCCGTCACGCGCCGGGAATCTCGCCGCGTCAGGGACTCGTCGCGCTGGGACTGCGCTCAACACGCCTCGGTCCAGCCATCGTCGCGACGGTCGTCGGCTTCGTGGTCATCATCGGCTGCAATATTCTCTACAGCTTACTCATACAGGTCTTCAACCTGCCGCTGCGTACCAATTCGGATGCCCTGCTGCAACAGGCGAAATACGCCCCCATCTCATCGCTCGCGCTGATCGCTGGCGCGGTGCTGGTGGCGCCTATCTGTGAGGAGATATTCTTTCGCGGCTTCCTCTTTGGGGGATTGCTGCACCGGATGAGCTTCTGGCCCGCCGCGCTCCTCTCAGCGTTCCTCTTTGGCCTGGCGCATGGCGACGTTGGCTCGTTTGCGGTGCTCTTCGTCTTCGGGGTGGTGCTGGCGTTTGTGCGCTGGCGCACCGGCTCGATCTGGCCTGGTATCGTCATTCACGCAGCCAACAACGCGACCGCGGGGCTTGCGATAATCCTCGCGCTGACCGGCCACTGAGACATGATGTTTTGGAGGCAGGTTCATGTATTTCCCCGGCTCCCTGGGAACGAAGGCATCCAATGTGTCGCTGGCTCTCTGCCTCCCCTCCCTTTTAGGGGAGAGGGCGTTCGCGAAAAACGACGACGTGCGACGGTCGCGTGATCGAGGCGGGAGCGGCTCCCCTGGTCATCCATGCCCGGGTTGGTGAGCCACTCGCCGCCAGCGGAGTGTAGAGCGAATCTAGTAGATGAAGCTCACTCCCGATCCGGTGTGGACGTACCGGAAGCTGACGCGGGCAAAGCCACCACCGTTCCAGTAGAAAGCCATCTCGGAGATCAGGAACCAGCCGTTGGCGTACACTTTTTCGACATGCCCAACGTGTCCCGCGCTGCTCGCCCCCTGCACATGCGGCTGGAAGACGACCGTTGCGCCCACGGCGGGCTGAGTGCCGGTGCGCAGCCCATGGCGCGGCGCGTTCCACGCCCAGGCGGCGGCGTTGCCCAGTTGCATCAGCGGCTCGTTCTGCTTGCGGTACGAGGCATACCACGTACACCAGCCGAAGTAACTGGGATACCAGCCATGCGACGACATCGCGTAGGAATAGTAGCCCGCTGGCTTCACCCATGGTCCAATGCCAGCCGGGGTGGGCGAGACGGCGCCGCTCGATACGCTGACAGGATGGCTTGCCGGGGCGCTGCTGGCGCTGCTCGAGCTACTTGTGGATACCGAGGCGCCATTTGGCACCCAGGCGGGATTGTCGGAAACGATCTGGCCATTCGAGGCGCGATGCCAGCGGGCGGTGCAGTGATAGGCGCCATTGGCCCATCCATAGCAGTACCAGCCATTGTCGAGGTAGTAGCCTCGCTGGTAATGCAGACTCGTCGAGGCGTGCGCCGCTGGGGCTATTTGCATCGAGGCGCCTGCCAGCCCAAGCGCGCCAACAAGCAGAAGAGCGCCGCGCCACATGCGGACCGACCGCGAGGCGCGCGCTACCGAAGTCATCAAAGAACCCAACACAGAGAACCTCCCTTGTACCGGCTCTGCACCTCCTGCAGAGCCTCCGCGGTTGCGTACCGCGCTCTCTACCCTCCTCAGGAACGCTTCTCCTGCCGCATCCCCGCACTATGCCCGCGCACGCGCCGCGATGGACGCACAAGGCGCGCTGGCAGTCTCTCGAACTCACGCTGACCGTCGCACATAGTCGCTTGCTTCCCTCTGGGAAGCACGGGAGAGACTGTACAAGAAACGCCGTTGCGTTGTCCAAACCCTGTGTAGCACATGACTTTAGTACCAATTAATCAACCTGAAAGTACTAATAGTTATGGCAAATAGACTGCTAGTGAGCGCAAAATTTTGAACAGATGAGCTAACGTTGGCCGTCTCGCTGGACGCATGCCAGCCACAGATGCCCGGCACAGTATGTGCGTTTCCTTGCCACGTATATCTATTCGGCGGCGCCTGGCTATTCACGGCGGCATGTCATACACTGGCGATGTCGCGACGGTGTGGCCGCAACTCGCATCTCAGGGGAACATGCCCGGACTCGCACAATGGGGTGATTCGAGGGGGGTCTTCATGGGGGCCAACGAACCGGAAGCGCTGGAAGACAGTTTCGAGCTCGAGGTCAGCCAGCTTCCAGGCGCCTCACCTGGTCCCGCGATACCATGGATGCCTGCGTGGCGCGCCCGCCAGCCCGACGCCGTATCCACCGCTGGTGAGCGGCTGCGGCGATACAGCCGGAGCGCTGCCCTCATTGCTATCGCATGCCTCATACTTATCAACAGCCTCAACCTCGCCCAATTTTTCAGCGCTGATCTCTCGCTTACGTCGTCGCCGCTTTCTGGGCCACGGTTGACAGCGCACACGACCGGCACTGGCTGGTTCGCGCTGGGCAGGCAGCCATTGCACCTGCCGACGTTGCTCAGCCAGGCTTCCTGCCCGGTCACTCCGACGACAACGCTGACCGTAGGGTCACGCACCATCAAAGGTATCGGCGATTCCTCGATCTTCGCCTCGACACAGAATGTGGACGCGAACGGCGTGCAGCACACCCAACGAAGCAACTTCTTTCGCGGGCGGACCACCTGGCAGGGCGAACTTGTCACATGGTACCTGAACCTGCCGACGGTTGAGCCAATCTACATCCGCGGCGCGCAGCTGGATGGCCCAAACATTCTGCTCTTCGATGGCGGTATCCAGCAGCCCAATTTCGCCAACAACCTGATGAATGGGAGCATGCTGCCGCAACTGCTCATCTCCAACACCTCGAATCGCGGCTCGCCGGTATCGTCATGGCTGACCATCACGCGCATATCTCACTCCGGCTGCTACGCCTATCAGATAGATACGCCAACCAGGAGCCTGGTGCTAGTCTTCAAGGCAGTCATTCAGCCATAGGCACGAGAAGCAGGCAGAGGGAAGGGATAGACACAGCCGCTCCCGCCCGTCCGCTCATCCAGATATGCGGCGTATTCACGCGGGGCGGCAGACCTTGCAGGGCCGATAGCCCCGGTTTTCCGCCTCACGCACCGAGCTGAAGGTAACACGATGCTGCGGCGCCACGCGACGCGCGTGTCGGCAGGTAGGGAAGCAGAAGACGTCGGTCGTATCGCTGCCGAAGAACTGGATATGCTGCTCTGCCAGCGTCTCCAATACGTCTGGCTCAGCGCCCTCCACGGTCAGCAGCGCCCGCTTGATGTTCGTGCCGCCCATGGCGTACTGGCCGAGATGGCCATCGCTCAGCACGACGCGGTGGCAGGGGATCAGCAGCGGAATGGGGTTGTGCTTGAGCGCGCTGCCAACGGCCCGCATCGCGCGCGGGTGGCCGATTTCGCGGGCAATCCAGCCGTACGGGCGCACCTGCCCACGGGGAATATCCAGCGCCTTGCGCAACACAGCCTGCTCGAAGTCGGTGAGGGTATGCAGGTCAAAGGGCAGCGGCGCTTTGCGCTCGCCCCGAATGGTAGCCTCAAGCGCTGGCCGAAGCGCGCTGGCGGTCCGCGCATCGCTTTCGATAACGCGGCGCTGATACTGGGAGGTGAAGTCGCGCGCGAACATGGCGGCATCCTCCTGGCGCCTAACCGCCGAAATGCCACGGCTGTTCCATGCCACGAAGACAGTGCCAACCGACGTTTCGAGCGGCAGGAAGGTATCGGCCAGATCGGTTAGCCGCAGGACCGCGGGCAGCAGCGAGGCGGGCGGTTCTATCGCGCTTAGGTCGCGCATGGCGCCCACCAGCGCGCGCGGCGATGGGTGATCTCTCTTCATGTTCATATTGCTACCTCAACTCGTTCTCTCTGCAACGCATCGCGCAACTGGCGCGTGCCGCGATGCACATGCGCCTTCACGGTGCCTTCGGGCTGCTCCAGCATCTCGGCAATCTCGCGATAGGTGAAGCCCTCGACGTAGCGCAGCACCACAGCGACGCGCATATGCGCCGGAAGCCCTGTCAACGAGGCCGCCACCTGGCGTCCCAACTCGGCGGATTCCGCGGCGATATCGGGTCGGAGGCGGCGGTCGTCGGCTGGCTCGAAGACCGGCCTGCCATCAGGCGAATCTAGCGGTATCACGCTCAGCGAGCGGCGCGCTACACGGTTGCGGAAGACGTTGAGCGCGATCTGATAGAGCCACGCTTTCATGCGCATCGCGCGGATGCGTTCGGGTTCCCATTGACTGAGCGCACGCCACGCGCGCACAAACGTATCCTGAGCAATTTCCTCGGCGTCCTGCGGGCTGGCGGTCAATCGCAGCGCGAAGGCGTAGACGCGCTGTTGCCAGCACAGCACCATCGCCTCGAACGCCTGCCCTGGATTGGCGGCCAGCGCCAACAGCAGTTCTTCTTCCGGCACGGTAGTGATCCTCTCGTGAACGCGTCTCACACAGAGGAGAACATGGGTTGCAGTGAGATCGTTGCAACATGTGTCGCGTCAATAGTTGCGATGTTTGCACTGTACAATACGAGACCCCCTCCGTGATGTAGAAGGGATGAATAATGTGCAATTATAGGCAGTTTATGCGAGACATGCTCCACGGCGGCTGGCGGTTAAAACCGCGCCTGAATGGCCTCCCTTACGGTCGGCCACAAAGTCCGCCTGCGCGGACTATCCCAGACTATGCCCGCCATAGCTCATGACCGGGCGCCACTCGTTGAAACCCACGCAAGGCAGCCGCGCGAGCCTCGATCGCTCTGCTCTCGAACCCGCGCAGGCGGGTTTTGTGGCGGAGCGCAGCGAGGCCGTTCAGGCGCGGTTTCAACCGCCCGCTCCTAATGCGCTCCCGCCATCGTACGCTGCGTGCGGCGCTCGGCGCGGCGCGAGATCAGCGCGAGGCTGTAACAGATGACAAAGTAGATCGCCAGCGCAACCGCATAGAGTCCCCAGCGGACAATTGGGCTGCTTGTCGCCTGCACCGCCGTTTGAATGACCAGCGATAACTCATAGACACCCAGGATCTGGAGGAACGCGGTATCCTGCACCAGCGTAATGAAGTTGTTGGTCAACGGCGGAATCATGATGCGCAGCGCCTGAGGCAGGATAATGAAGCGTGTGGTCTGAGCGCGACTCAACCCGAGCGAGAGCGCCGCCTCCGTCTGTCCATGCTCCACCGACTGCACGCCCGCCCGAATGACCTCAGCCATGTACGCGCCATAGTTGACGCCCAGCCCAATCATGCCAAAAAAGATGGGGGCGAGGGAGATATCTGTCGGATAGAGATTGTTCGAGTTCAGATTGGTCAGTATCTGAAAGATGAACTGGTCAGCGGAAAACCCGAAGAGACTGACCACCACAATCTGCACGCCGAATGACCAGACCAGAAGCTGGAACAGCAGCGGCGTTCCACGGATTGTCTCCACGTAGAAGGTACTCACCGCGCGAATGACAGTGAAACGCGAGAGGCGTCCCAGACCAGCGGGAATGGCAATGACCATCGCCAATATGCCGCAGACGACAAAGAAAACGAGCGTCAGAATCGTGCCGGTCACGATGTCAGGAAACTTGATGACCAGTGTATTCCAGAGAGCATCCATCGCTACTATTCCTCCTCGCTACTGGGCCGTTACGGCGACTGGCGCACTGTCTGGCTTATCGGGCTGATCCGGTGGATTCGGACGTCTGAAAAGTCCGAGCAGACTGCCCGGAAGACTGACAATGCCGCCAAGAACAACCAGGACGATGAGCATGAGGAGCAGTGTCAGGCCAGATCCGAAGATCCACTGGGGGATCGCGCCGAATTTCTGTGAATACGTATCGGCCAGCGCTCCAGCGACGACTCCTATCAATGTCGAGATGACCAGTACCCACACCGCGGCCACCATCGGATCAATGCGTGGAACGTAGTGTACTGACCGTAATTTTTCCTCGACACTGCGGGCAACCCGCGCCAGCGGAAGACTCAGCAAGAGGTAAATGATCGCGCCAATTGCGATGAATTCCCAGTAGTGATCTGGAAACTGGCGCCCCAGCCCTGTAGACTGTTTGGTCAATTCACTAATCGCTATCAGGCTGAGAATCGAGGAGTCTTTGAACATATAGATGAGATCGTTGATTATGGGTGGCAGCACAACCGAGATGGTCTGCGGCAGAACAACGTAGCGCAGACTCTGGAAGAATCCCATGCCGAGCGATTCAGCCGCCTCGCCCTGCCCGCGGTCAACCGCTGCCAGCCCAGCGCGAAGGTTCTCGCACTCATAGGCAGCGTAATTCAACACCAGCGTCGCCACACCAGCGGTTCCTGGATTGAGGAGCCAGGGTGGCAAGAAGAGCAATCCCCAATAAATCGCCAGCATCTGCACCAGCAGCGGGGTATTGCGGAAGAACTCGACATAGGTGCGTGCGGGAACGCGCAGCCAGCGGTTACGCGCGCGCGACATCAGCGCCAGCGCCAGGCCAAAGACAATAGCCAACGGCATTGAGACGGCGCAGAATTCGATGGTCAAAGCCAGGCCCGACAGAAAATAGTTCCGCAGGGGAACACCATTGCGGTCGGTGGCCGTGGTGACGACCCGTAAGGTCTCTTGCAGGAAATGCCAGACGTTACCTATAAGCGCCGACGGATCGAGCAGGCTGCCGGTAGTGTGAGTCTGCACTTTATCGAACGCGCCCAGCGTCAGCGAGCCGCACGCGCCGAAGACAATCACCAGCACGGCGACAATCGACAAAAAGCGCACTGGAGCGGGGATTTTCTGCATCACGGTTTGCCTCATTCGCCTCGGGTCCCCCCTCTCTTGTGGGAGGCTGGTGCGCGAGGCGATAGCCTCGGAGCGTGCGTCCAGCACGCGCAGCGCCAGCGGCCCGGAGGGCGGGGCTGGGGGAGAGGTTGCCCACGTCCCCCAAGCTGTCGTTGACCATCCACATAGACTCGGTGAAAGTGACAGATATGACATGACCGGAGCGGCTTGCGAGAAACCGCCCCGGTCAGGCTTGCTTGTGGGGTCATATCGTAAGCAGCAGACTCCACAATCGAGCGCGCTCCTAGCTCGGCGGCAGATCCGGGCAACCCGACATGTGGGTCGGGTTAGTCGGCAGGAAGTTGCCGATGCAGGCCACGAACGAGTTCCACATATCGTACTTCACAAAGATGGGGCTGCCATCGGGCTTGGCATTGTAGGCGCCACCATCCTGGTAGACCTTCTGCAGCGTGCCATCGCTATACATCTTCGCGATAGCCTGGTTGACCTCGGCCAGCAGCGTCGCGGTGTTCGCGCCGGCCGGATCGAACGCGATGCCGTAGTAGCCGGGGTTCAGGTCGCCGCCAACGGTCTTGTACTTGCCGCTGGGGTCGTTGGCGCCATACCACTTGGCGATTGGCGTATCGAGGAACTCGGCGTCAACGCGGTGCGAGTCCAGGTCGGCGAACGGCGTCGGCGTATCGGTGGTGACGATATTGATCTTCTTGTCGGGGTGGGCGGCGTTATAGTCTTCCATGATGAACTGGGCCTTGTAGTCGGTGCCAGTTTCAACCGTCTTGCCCGCCAGATCGTCGAAGCTGTTGATCGTCGTATTGCTCGACAGCACCACGATGGACTGGGTGTAGACATAGTACGGGATGCTGAACTTGGCCGTCTTCGCGTTTTCCGGCGTGATTTCCAGGCCGTTCATGAAGAAGTCAAACTGGTGGGTCGAGAGGCCCTGTGGCCAGTCGGACCATGTGATCTGCGTCGGCTGCTGGGTGACATTCATCAGCTTAGCCATTGCCGTGGCGATGTCTACCTCGAAGCCATAGTCCGCCGCGTTGGGGTTGTTCGCGTCTTTCGGCGCGATATAGGGCATGCCGCCGGTGGAGTCTTCACCCCACTTGATGACGCCAGGAATGAGCGTTCCCGCGTTCCCAATCGGTGTCGTACCCGGTGTTGTCTTT
>JAICKD010000347.1 GCA_025928125.1 Ktedonobacterales bacterium | reverse complement strand
CTGAAGAAGATCACCAGCGGCAGCGCCATCGAGATGAAGGCTGCGGCCGTCAGCACCTCGTAGTTCGTGCCGAACGAGTTGACCAGGTTGGCGATTGCCACCGTCATCGGCGCGTGATCGGGAGCGCCACCCAGCAACACCAGCGCCACCAGCAGATCGTTCCAGACCCACATGAACTGGAAGATCACCAGCGACGCCAGCGACGGCACCGCCAGCGGCAGCAGGATGCGGAAGAAGATGCGCAGATGCGACGCGCCGTCGATACGCGCCGACTCCATCAGGTCGCCTGGAAGCGCGCCAAAGAAGCTCCGTAGCAGGTAGATCGCGAACGGCAGCCCATACGCCGTGTGCGCCAGCCAGATGCCCACGAAACTGCCCGTCAGCCCGGCGCCTGTCAGCAGTTGGAAGATCGGGATCAGCGTCATCTGGACCGGCACGACCAGCAGCGCCACAATCGACAGGAAGATCCAGTCGCGACCGGGAAAGTGCATCCAGGCGAAGGCATAGGCGGCGAAGGCGGCCACCAGCACCGGAATGATCGTCCCCGGAATGGAGATGATCAGGCTGTTGATGAAGGCCGTGCCGAAATCCTGCGTCCTCAGCACATTCTGATAGTTTTCGAGGGTGAAATGCCACGGCGGTACCAGACCTTCCCACCAGCCACTGCTGTGGATGGCGGCGGGTGGGCGGAACGAGCTGATGAACAGTCCGAAGGTGGGGACCGACCAAAGCAGCGCGATCAGCACGACCAGGAAGGTCAGTAGCCCGCTATTGACGCTGCGAATCAACTGCTCGCGCGGGGTGAGCGTGCGCGTGGTGGGCTGCGCCAGGCCGCTGGGCTTGTCGCTGGTCAGATCAATATCGGTGGTGATATCCGCCGGGGAGGCTGGATTCTTGCCTATGCCGCTCATCGCTGCGCCTCCTGGATGCGGAATCGCCGGATGTTGAAAATCATGATGGGTATGATGGCCACCAGCAGCACGACCGCCAGCGCGCTGGAGATGCCATTGTCATTGAATATCAGGAGTTGATTGTAGAATTCGACGGCGATGACATTGGTATTGAAGTTGCCGCCAGTCATAACATAGACGATGTCGAAAATCTTGAGCAGATTGATGATCATCGTCGTCGCGACCACGGCAATCGTCGGACTGATCATCGGCACGATGATGCGGAAGAAGATCGACAGCTCGCCCGCGCCATCCACCCGCGCCGCCTCCAGCACATCGGTCGGCACGCCCTTGAGCGCCGCCGAGAGGATCACCATGCAGAAACCGGTCCACATCCACACGTAGACGACGATCAGCGCGATATTGTTACCCGGACCGACGAGCCACGCCTGTGGCTGGAAACCAAGCCGGGTGATAAACGCGTTGAGCAGGCCAATCTGATCACCAGAGGCGTTGTAGTCGTAGACAAACTTCCAGATGACACCAGCGCCCACAAACGAGATCGCCATCGGGATGAAGATCGCCGCCTTGGCAGCGCTCTCGATGCGCACGCGGTCCATCAGCACGGCGATAATCAGCCCCAGCGCTACCGTGCCTATAGTACCCAGAACCAGCCAAATCAGGTTGTTGCGCAGCACGATCAGCGTGTTGGGACTGGTGAAGATCTTCTGGAAATTCTCCAGCCCGACGAACTCCGTTGAATCGAAGTTGAACAGGCTGGTCCAGAGCGTGGAGATGACAGGGTAGAGCAGAAACACCACCACAAATGCCACCGCCGGGCCGATCCAGATGCAGGCGATGAGCGCGTCGCGTGTTTTGGCGCTAAATGGTGGTCGTTTTCCTTGAGCCGATGGCTCCTGGGTGGCAGCAATAGCCATAGCGTGGCCCCTTCCCAGGCGGACGCGGGGTGTTGGCCCACGTCCGCGGTACCTGGTAATCAGGTGGGGAATTAGTGATACGCCGAGACAGCGGTGGACTCGATATTGCTGAGCACGCTATCGAGCTTGCTCGCGTCCTGAATGTAGTCGAGCAGCCCCTTCCAGAAGGCCGTCTGCACCTGAGCGGGCATCAGGTCGCCCGCGCCATACTTGACGATGGGCGCGCTCGTGAGCATCTTGACCGATGCCTGCGCGACCGCGTCAGGATAGTCGCTGACCGGCACGTTCTTGTTGACCGCCGTGAAGCCGCCGCGCTTGACCCAGATTTCCTGCGCGTCCGCTGTCGCCAGATACTTCACCAACTGGTGTATGGAGTCGCCGTCCCGCATGGCGACTACCACGTCAGCGCCGACGGTGATCGCGCCCTTGTACTGGTCGTTGATCGTCGGGAATGGGAAGAAGTTGAAGTCGGTCTCTGGTTTCAGCGTCGGGAACTGGGTGGTGATGAACCCTTCGGTGAAGTCGCCCAGATAGAACATGTATGCCTTCGGTGGCGACTCGAAGGGCAGGAAGCTGGCGGGCTGGAAGTTGGTCGCCAGAATGGACTGCGGCGCGCCATTGATGTAATGGTTGCCGTGGGCAATCTGCCCGAAATACTGGAACGCGTTCTTCACGCTGGCGTCGGTCCAGGGGATCTTGTGCTCGACCCACTTGTCGTACTGGTCCGGGCCAGCCTGGTTGGCGAAGATTTGGGCGACCCAGTCCGCCGATGGCCAGCCGCTGGCCGCGCCGCTTTCCACCCCCATCGACCAGGGATACTTGCCCGACGAGGCGATGTTGTTCGACAAGGTGATCATATCCTGCCAGGAAGCGGGGATCGTATAGTTGTTGCTCTGGAACTGCCCTGGATTGTACCAGACGGTCCCCTTGTTGGCTGCCTTGAAGAAGATGGCGTACAGCTTCCCGTTGTACGAGCCGAGGTCAGTCCACGACGAGGCATAGTCGTTGTGGATCTGGTTCATGTCCATGAAGCTATCGAACGCGAGCAGCTTGCGCTGGGCGGCGAGCTCCTGCATTTTTCCAGGGTTCGGCAGGATGGCGATGTCTGGAGGATTGTTGCCGCGAAGCAGAATGGTTAGCTGCGCGTTGACATCGCGGGTCGCGGTGATATTAACTTTGATGCCAGATGACTGGGTGAAGGGCGCAACCACCGCCTTGAAGGAGTCCTGCTCCTCGCCGCCCCAGGTCGTCAACAGGTTTAACGTCTTCGTGGTGTTGCTGGGGAGGTTGCTGGCGCCGCTGGTAGAATTGCCGCAGGCCGCCAGCAGTGCGGAGACGGCGCTGAGCGAGAGGCCGAGCGCCACGGCACGCTGGATAAAGGCGCGCCGACTCAGGCCATGCTTCTGAAAATCCGTGACAAGATCGTCAATCGCTGCTTCCTGTCCGTGGGGGGCATTCTCCTGAAGTTCTTCCATGTGGTGTGCCATCGTTCTCCCTCTCTGTACACAGCTTTCACGCTGATAAGCTGGCAAGCCGGTGCAATCTTCGCGCTACAGAGATGCTCAAACAGTGAGCTGGGCCTCGTTGCCCATATGCGAACCTGAGCACAAACTAGCATAATGTATGCCTGTTACACAACAAGCGAGTGTCGTCTACAGGAAATTGCACAGTGGCTGCGCCGTGTGTGCGGGCCGCATATGGGAGACTCATAGTTATATACGTCGAGTCTTGTGTTTCGCACACAGCCCTGTTCGCGGTACAATACTGTCTGGCGCGCGCTGCGCTCATTCGAGACAGACAAATATCCGAGGAGGGCTAAGATCAATGGCGATCAAGAAGGTTGGTGTGGTTGGCGGCGGCCTGATGGGCAGCGGCATCGCCCAGACGGCGGCGCAGGCGGGCTATGATGTGCTGCTGGCCGAGGTGTCGCAGGAGCTGCTGGACCGTGGCATGGGGCGCATCAACGGCGCGTGGGACATGCTGACCAAGAAGGGCAGGATCACCGAGGAGCAGGCGGGCGAGTATCGCGGGCGCATCCGTGGCACGCTCGATATGCGGGACTTCGCCGACCGCGATCTGGTGATCGAGGCAATTATCGAGAATATGGACGAGAAGAAGAAGCTCTTCTCGGCGCTGGACGGCATCGTCCCGGCGGGAGCAATTATCGCCAGCAACACCTCCTCGCTGCCCATCATCGAGATGGCGTCGGTGACGGCACGGCAGGAAAACATCGCTGGCCTGCACTTTTTCAATCCAGCGCCGGTGATGAAGCTGGTCGAGATCGTGCGCACCATCGCCACCAGCGACGAGACGACCGAGGCGCTACGTGAGTTCGCGCAATCGCTCGGCAAGACGCCGATCATCGCCAAGGATACTGCGGGCTTCGTCGTCAACTTCCTGCTTATCCCCTACATGCTCTCCGCCGTGCGCATGTATGAGAATGGCCTCGCCACCATGGACGACATCGACACGGGTATGAAGCTGGGCTGTGGCTACCCGATGGGACCGTTCGAGCTGCTGGATTATGTTGGCCTGGATACCACGCTCTACGCCGCCGAGGCGATCTACCACGAGTATCCCGACCCAGCCTATGCGCCGCCGACGCTGCTGCGCCGCATGGTGCAGGCGGGCCGCTATGGCATGAAGACGGGCAAGGGCTTCCGCGAATACGCGGAGAAGCGCTAACGCGCGTTGCTTGAGACAGGCGCTCGCTGGGCGCCGGAACAGGAACGGCACACCGATGAATCTCGAAGACCGCGACATCGTTCTCCTGAGTGGCGCCCGCACGCCTTTTGGCGTCTTTATGGGGTCGCTCAAGGATATCTCCGCCATCGATCTGACCACCACCGCCGCCAAAGCCGCTATCGAGCACGCCGGGGTGGCGCCCACCGACATTGACCAGGTGGTCTTTG
>JAICKD010000046.1 GCA_025928125.1 Ktedonobacterales bacterium | reverse complement strand
CGAAGATAACCAGCCGACGAGTGGGCGTGGACGGCGAGGACGATGAGGATGCAGGTGACGAGGAAGACATGATAGCGTTGCTCCAACCCAGGATAGACACGTCTCCATACGGCATTTAACGCGCTGTTCAGGTAATCGGTGAGGTGAGGCGCGTCTGTATCTGCCTAGCCCGCGCAGGCGGGCTTTGCGGCGGAGCGTCAGCGTAGCCTATAGGCGCGGCTTCAGCCGCCAGCACTCGATGACAGGATTACATTGTGAAACTCCCTCAGGAGACGCTGCTTCACACTTGTATCATACCAACAGCGAGCGCAGGTGTGTACTGTACCGCGCGTTGACCCATCTCACAGGCCCATGTTACACTTGATAGGTAGGGTAATTTTGCCCCCTTCCCGGCATATCTCATGCGGAAAACGACACCGCCGCCAGCGGAAGCGCGCGAGGCGCCCGCAATCATGTCGCGACATGTACAACATGTAGAACAGGAA
This sequence comes from Ktedonobacterales bacterium, assembly GCA_025928125.1. Lineage (GTDB taxonomy): Bacteria > Chloroflexota > Ktedonobacteria > Ktedonobacterales > JADMIN01 > DAHUXT01. The sequence continues at coordinate 10,330 of JAICKD010000046.1, read as the reverse complement.
GAGGATCTGTGCCTAAGGTCACCTTCGTCAACGAAAAGAAGACCGTCGAGGTCGAACGCGGCGCGTCTCTGCGCTATGCGGCGCTCGAAAACGGTATCCCGCTCTATTGCATGTGGTTTGGCGTCTCGAAATTCGCCAACTGCCACGGCAACGGCCTCTGCTGGACCGACCGCGTGCGCGTGACCCCAGCCAGCGCCGTCACCGAGACCACCGTGCTCGAAAAGGCGATGCACCAATTCGGCTCGTTTCCTCCTGTCATCAAAAAGGGTGATCCGCGAGACCGCCTGGCCTGCCAACTGGTCGTGCTGGAGGACTGCGAAGTCACGACACGCTGCCGGACAAGACGCTAGACGCTGCCAACCACGGCGCGGCTGTGTGCGTGATGTGAGCGATGCGAAGGAATGGCGAATCATATGCGGATTGATCGTATCTTGAATGAGGGCGAGGCCATCAACGCCTTGCAACGCTTGGGATTCACCGTGCAGCAGGCGCAGGGGCGCGCCGGGCTGTATCAGGTCTCGCACTCACAGGGCGGCGGCGCGCGCGTCTTTACCGTCGAGCAGTTGTGCAGCTTTGCCGAGGGCGCGACGGTGCTCGAGACGATGCTGAAGGCGCCCCAGCAGGCGTAGAGCCAGCTCGCGCATTTGTAGCTGGTTCAATGCCCCACTACGCAGGGAGACGGTCGCATGGCTATCAGAGCGAGGTGGCATGAGGTCTGGCGAGGCATAGCGATGCTCCGAGCAGTGGATGAAGACGCCGGAGCAACCGCCGAACCCGCCATGGAACCCGCCATGGCCACCCTCGACGACGCCCGCCAGGAGAAGGCCCGCCGCTTTGCGCGCCAGCGCCAGGCACTGATGCTCGTCAATCTGGGCATCAGCGCGGTGGTGATCGCCGTCCTGCTCTTCAGTGGATTGAGCTTCTGGCTGCGCGATGCGCTCCAGTTCGCCGCTGGCTGGCAGCCAATCCCAGGCTGGGAGCCGCTGCGGATAGCGTTGTACTTCATTGTGCTCGGCGCGGTGGTTGCCATCATCGACGCGCCGCTTACATGGTATAGCGGCTATGTCCTCCCCCACCGCTATGGCCTCTCGACCCAGCGGGTCGGCGCGTGGCTGCTCGACGGGGCCAAGTCGCTGGCCATCTCGCTCCCTATCGAGATCCTGGCGGTGCTGTTCGTCTACCTGCTGCTGGCGGTCTCGCCGAATGCGTGGTGGCTCTGGACCGGGCTGGCGATGCTGCTTTTCACGGTCGTGCTGGCGAATCTCGCGCCGATTCTGCTGCTGCCGCTCTTCTATAAACTGACGCCGCTGCCCGATGGCGACGTGAAGCAACGCGCGCTGGCGCTGGCGGCGCAGGCCCACACACGCGTGCGCGGCATCTATTCGATGAACATGAGCGCGAAGACGACGGCGGCCAATGCGGCGGTGATGGGACTAGGCAACACCCGGCGCATCGTGATTGGCGATACGCTCCTCAACCACTACACGCCCGACGAGATCGAGGTCGTCGTGGCGCATGAGCTGGGACATCAGGTACACCGCGACATCCCAAAGCTCATTATCGTCCAGTCGGTAACGATGCTCGGCGGGCTGTATCTGGTCAATCTGGCGCTCCATGCAGTCGTCGGCGCGTTCCCGGCCTACCAGGGACTCTCCGACCCGGCGACGATGCCGCTGGTGGCCGCCGTGCTCGGCATCTTTGGGCTGGTAGTGCTGCCGCTAACCAACGGCTTCAGCCGAGTCGTCGAGCGCCAGGCCGACGGCTATGCCCTCGAATCGACGGGCAAAGTTGCTGCGTTCATCAGCGCGATGACGCGGCTGGCCAACCAGAATCTCGCCGAATTAAGCCCCAGCCCGCTGGTCGAGTTCTTCCTCTACAACCACCCCTCGATTGGCAACAGGCTCGCCTTCGCCCGCACGTACGCGGAGAAGCGTGGGAAGGCGAGGTAGCGATAGTGAGAGGGTGGCAATGGGCGACTTCGCGGCATAAATGCCGCGGCTAATCCCAATCTGGCGCATGAATATTCACCATGTATGAGGCTACCAAGCGGTCAGGATTAGCCGCGCATCTGCTGCCTTCAGCCTCCAGCCTACTCGCCTTCAGGTAACGGGTAATCGGCGCCACTTAGTCATTCCAGCGCGCCGTGGACCATCTCGCCGCCGACCAGCGTCGCCGCCACCTCCGCGCCCGCGAGCTGTTCCGCTGGCATCGTGATGGGGTTCTCGGCCAGCACCACCAGATCGGCCAGCTTGCCGGGGGCGAGCGACCCCTGGAGCCCTTCCTGGCCGCCCGCGTAGGCCGCGCCCACCGTGTAGGCGTAGAGCGCCTCGCGCAGCGTCAGCGCCTGATCGGGCAGCCATGGTGTCTGCTCTGGGCTTCTGTCATCGCGACGGACGATGGCTGCGTGCAGGATGCGCAGCGGGTCGGCGGTATCCACTGGTACATCAGAGCCAAGGGCCAGGGGAATGCCCAGTTGTCGCATCGTCTGGTAGGCGTAGGCGCGTTTGTGGCGAGCGCCCCAGAAGCGTTCGGCGGAGAACCGGTCTACCACCGCGTGGAACGGCTGTATCGAGCCGACGACGCCCAGCCGCGCCATCCGCTGGAGGTCTTCGGGCGCGGCCAGCTGCACATGCTCCAGCCTGAAACGCTGAACCGGCGCGCTACCCGTCTGCGCTCCCTGTCGCAGCGTCGCCTCGATGCCGTTGAGCGCGGTGCGCACCGCGCGGTCGCCGATGGCGTGGATGGCAATACCGAGATTTCCCCCAGCCGCCTTGCGCACCTCTTCGATCACTTCTGGCTCCGACGTGACCAGCAGGCCGCGATTCTCCGCCTCGCCTTCATAGGGATCGAGCATGGCGGCGGTATGCGAGCCGAGCGCGCCATCCATAAACATCTTGATGCCCGCCAGTCGCAGGTAATCGTCGCCAAAGCCCGCCTCAATGCCCAGCGTAATCGCCTCTTGCAGCGCGTCACGCCGGATGTAGAGCAGGATGCGTGGCTGCAGTGCGCCCTCGGCATGCAATCGTTGCATCAGGTGCAGGCTGTGGGCGTCCTCGATGTTGTGGACGCCCGTGACGCCGCGCGCGCGCAACTCTGCTAACACCCGCCGCAGCTCCGCCAGCAGCAAGTCGTCGTCTATTGGCGCGGCCACGCGCTCGATCAGCGCCTCGGCTGGCCCCTCGAAGAGCATGCCCGTCGGCTCGCCGTCGCCACCGCGCTCGATACGCCCGCCCGCAGGGTCCGGGGTCTGCGCGGTGATGTTCGCCAGGTGCAGCGCAGCTGAGTTTACCCATATTGAGTGAAAATCGTGGCTTGAAAGTATCACCGGATGCTCCGGCACAGCAGCATCGAGCGACGCCTTCGTCGGGAAGCGCTGGCCCGGCCACTCGTTGACATCCCAGCTCTGTCCATAGATCCACGTACCCGGCGGTAACGTAGCGGCACGCTTTCGCACCTTAGCGACCGCAGCATCCTCCGAGGAGATGTGGCGCAGGTCAACGTTCAGCCGCGTCTCCGCATAGCCCGCAAGATGGGTATGCGCGTCGATAAATCCGGGCAGCGCCGTCCGTCCGCCGAGATCAATCGTATCGGTCAGCGGCCCCGCCAGCGTGCGAATCTCGGCGTCATCGCCGACCGCCAGGATGCGCCCGGAGGAGCGATCGATGGCCAGCGCCGTCGCATGCGGGTTGGCCGCGTCCATCGTGTGGATATCGCCATTGAGCAGCAGCAAGACCGGGCGGCGTGAGAGTACCATGAGCGCGTCTCCGTTCGGATTGGTCGGGCATGGAGTATCCCTGGCCCGTGGATGGAAGATGACCGTGACGTTGTCTCACGCTCATTATAACGTGGGCGTCTGCGCGGCGGGCGTCTATGCCGCGTCCCAGAGCGTGCGCGCCGCCGCTTCATCTGGTAATGAGGTGGTCGCGATCCGTCCCCCGGCCATGCGCAGCGCGCAGCTAAACGCTGCTGGATCGAATGTCTGGCTATGGGAGATGAGAAAGACCTGCGGGAACTGCTTCGCGATTGGCCCGCGCGTCAGCACATCCACCAGCGCCTGCGAGCGCCGGTCATCGAACGAGCTGAGCGGCTCGTCCAGAAAGATGAAGCCGGGCATCGCGCCGAGTTCTTTGGGCAGCGTGGCCAGCGCGAACGCCAGCCGTAGCGCCAGCGAACACTGGTCGCGCGTGCCGCCGGAGAAGAGGTGCTTGCCGACGTAGCGCCCCGCCTGCTCGTCCCAGACGCGGATGCGCAGGTCAGCCGAGTTCTCATCCCCACCGAGCAGCGTCACATCACGGTAGCGCCCATCCGTCAGGTCGGGCAGCAGCGCGCGCATGTGCATCTCGGTCTCCGGCAGCACGCGCTGGACGATCCGCCGGAACACCTCGTCGGCCATCTCAGCCGCCAACCGGCGCTGGCGCTGCTCCCGCGCCAGATTGTCATAGGCCTTCTGACACTCCTCAGCATCCAGCGTGTCGGCGTCGAATCCATGTTGCTGGCAGAGCGCCTCGACGTGCTGGCGCAACTGACCCTCGATGGCGCTGGCATTTGCCAGGGCAGCGGCGAGCGCCTCGGGATCGCCCGCGTCTGCCAGGGCGGGCCACTTGGCAACCAACGTCTCAGTCGGCTCGTCGCCAGTCGCCGCGACGCCAGCCTCCGCCAGCATGGCTACCAGCCGCTGGTGTTGCTCGCCGTGTTGCGCGGTGATCTCATCCAATTCTGCGCGCGTCTGCCGCACGATCTCGCCGAGCGTGCCATACTGCTGCTGCGTCGCGGGAATGTCCAGCCGCGCCATCTCAGCCTGAAGCGACCGCGCCAGCGCCTCGTGCGCCCTCCGCATCTCGTCTGGCGAGGCCAGTGTGTCGGGGAGTGCTGGAACGGCGATATCGGCGCCGCTCATCTCAGTCGCCAGCTCACGTAGCGCCGTAGCACCGGTGGCGAGGGTCATCGTCGCCTTCTGCTGCTGAGCGGCGAGCGCTTCCGGCGTCACGGATGTTTCTTGCCCATCTGAGCCAACGTTTACACGTCGTAGCGCCTCATATGTGGCGCGCAGTCCTATCATTTCGCGATCAAGCGTTTCCAGCTTAGCACGCCCATTTGTCGCTGCGTCGTCATTCATGTTCCATCTGGCAGTCAGCCAAACGCCGATGCCTACGAGGACAAACACTGGCGCCAGCAGCCACGGCAACTGAAAGAGCACAATGCACGCAACTATGGGTGCTTCTGCAAGGTAGGTGGCGATAGCCAGCCAGCCGCTTGAACGTGCTCGTCGCCGCACTTCGTCTAACCGTAAGCGCTGCTCGTGTTCGCGCGCCTCGGCTGCCCTGATATCGGCATCCGCCTGGGCAAGCTGGCTCGTGATAGCCACGCTGGTGGCGTGTCCATTACGCGCACGCATACTCTCCAGCGCGTTCGCCTCTCGCTCGGCCTCGCGGAGCAGTTGTGCCGTCTCGTCGCTACGGGCGCGCAACATATCCAATGCTGCGATGTGCTGTGAGCTTTCCCGGAGTTGTGCCATCTCGCGCTCCGCCTCGGCCAGTTGCGTCTCCACACCACGCATCTGCCCAGCAAGCGAGCCGCGCGCCGCCAGCGCTGTCCCTGCCCTCGCCGCCAGCAGCGCCCGCCGAACGCGCTCCGCCTCGGCTCCGGCCTGGTGTGCCTCCGCGTGTTTGCGGGCCACGTCCAGCCGGGTCTGCGCCTGCGCCAGGGCGTCGCCATCTTTGGTGGCGACCTTGAGATCATGCTCGATACGCTGAATCGCCTCGATGCCAAGCAGCTTCGCAATCGCCAACTCGCGTTCGGCCCTGCCCAAAGACTCGATACGGTCGAGCGCCTGCTGCTCCATCAGGCACGAGTTACGCAGCACGTTGCTGTCCAACCCGTTCATCTCGTTGAGGATGGCATCGTTAGCCGCACTTATCGCGGATATGGTTTCGACCTGCCTGTCCGGTCGGAGAATACACAGTTTCACGTCATGCTTCGCCTTCGCACCTGGATTGGCGCTGCGAACCAGGGTCCGCGTAATCTCCAACTCGGTCGCGCCCACCTGAACCGCAAGATAAACCAACGCCCGCGACTCGCCATGCGGTACCAGCGATTCGAGCGAGGGCGCGCCCGCATCTTCGCCCACCAGCGCCTTGCCGTACAGCGCGAAATAGATCGCCTCGAACAGCGTGGACTTGCCAGACTCGTTATGCCCCTCGATCAGGATGCTGCCCTGCCGGGGAAACCACAGGTCGATGTTGCGCAGGTGCTTGAACGCGTCGATATGCAGATGCCGCAGGAGGATCATTGGCCGCGCTCCCCCTCCGCCGCGCTGATGCGCTCCCGCAGGAGCCGCGCCGCCGCGTCGAGGTCGTCCGCGACTCCGCTGGCCGATTGCCGCCGCGCCGCCACGAGCGCGTCTAGCTCGTCGAGCAGCGAGATCGGCCCGAGGCCCGTCGTCGGCGCGAAGTCCCCAGCTGCCGGGTCAAATAGATACAAATCGCGGGTATCGAGATCGAGCGAGAAGGTACGCTCCTGCCCCAGCCGCAATATCTCGCGCACCGGCAACTCGTGATACTGGTCGCGGGTCAGTGGCCCTGCGATGCGTAGCCGGGTAATGGTCTCGGGCGTGCAGTCCGCCAGCGCCTGCATGACCGTTTCGAGCGGCGTCTTGTCGGACTTCCGCGACGCTTCCAGCAGCGCGGCGTCTCTGCCGACCACCATGCCGGTGACGCCTGTCGTGAACCCTCGATTCTCTGGCCAGAGATTCTCCGTCGAGAGCGTGATGTCCTTCCGTGGCTGCGCCTCCAGATGGATGTGCTGAATATGTTGCGCGCCCTCGCGGGTCAGTTCCAGCCAGGCGAAGCCCGCGCCGCCCGCATGCGCGCCGAACTCCATCACCTCAGTCGAGCCGGAGACGACCACCTCACGCCCGCCGATGCGCTGATGTGCGTAGCGGTGAATATGACCGGCGGCGACGACATTGAAGCGTGGATCGAGCGCGTCGAGGCTGGCGAGGGTAACGGTGCGCTCGCCCTCATTGGGCATGCTCATCCCTTCGATGGCGGCGTGCAGCAACAGCAGGCCAACATCCGCCTGGGCCAGCGCGCCCTTCGGGTCGTCCACCAGCGCCTGCGTCAACGGATCGCTCCCCGGCGGCGCAACGGGGTTGTTGGTCAGCCCGGCGACAGCGATGCGCAGACCGTTGATCTCCAGCAGTTCTGGCCGCAGCACGTCATGCGCGCCAAAGTAGCGCAGCCCATCCAGCGCGGCATAGACCCACTGCGGGCCAGCACCGCCGTGCTCGGTCTGCATCCGCGGCGTATCGTGATTGCCGCCAATGGCGACGCAGATGATGTCCGCCTGCCGCAGCCGCGCCAGTTCCCCCGCGACAAATGCCCGGTCGCGGTTGGAGGGCGTCTGGTGGTCGAAGAGATCGCCGACATGGGCAAAGATACGCGCGTGGTGGGCGATGGCATAGTCGACGGCGGCGCCGAACGCCTGGCACAACCGCTCGCGACGCTGCTCGCGCCGTTGCGGTGTCAGCCTGGGCAATCGCGGGGAGAGATGGTTGTCGCCTGTCACGACGACGCCGACGGATGGTAGGGATGCTAATGATGACGGTTCCAGGGCTTCGGCTCCTTCGTCTGCGGCGACACATGCCTAGGGATCAAGCATGGAGACAGTGTATGCCGCGTCCTGGCTAACGTCAACGGACCGCGCGCGTCGCCGGACTATCAGGCGAACGGCCAGCCCGCCGCAACGTGACGGAGCGTTCGCGCGCGCCACGCCGGACGGGGACAATGGTTCCCGCGAGAAACGCCTGCGCCCAGGCCAGCTTTGCCTGGGAATCGAGTGTCGCCACTAAGAGCTTCCAGATACGATCCCAGGCGCCGTCGGCCTCCCATTGGGTGAGGCGACGCCAGCATGTGACCCCACTCCCATATTCCGCCGGGAGGTCGTTCCAACGGCAACCGGTACGCAGCACGTAGAGGATGCCCTCAAGCGTGCGGCGGTCGTCGGCGCGCGGGCGGCCCTCCTTGCGTACGGCGGGCAACAGCGGCTGGATGCGCGCCCACTGGTCGTCGGTCAGCGCCAGATCATGGACGAGCCGCTCCTCCTGTTGCTGGACTAACGCAGCCGAAAGCAGCGGCGCCTCCTGGAGGAGCTGGCGGTCCTCGTCATAATGCTGCACGGTGGATTCCTGGATCAGCGCCGCCTCGCCAGGGGTAATCAGAGGTTGGTTCCAGGTCTCACCCGCGAACGCCTTGAGGCATTCGAGATCGGTCCAGACCGAGACGAGGACGAACTCGTCGGGATATTCCGGCAGTGGCCGCCCAACGTGCAGCGTGACCATCCCTGCCTGCGAGCGCAACAGCGGGATGCTCACATCGTTCACCAGCTTCCCAAACGCCTCGCGCGCTCCGGGCTTCAGCCGCGCGCGAAAAACGCGAAGAATCATGATACGGTACCTCCAGCGGGATTTCTTTGCCCATATCGTACACCAGCTTGCGTGGCTTTTGAAATGGCGGCTTGACCGTATCCGCTCCACCACCAATACTTCCTGAACAAATGGGCAGTAGAAGCAGTGATAGACGGACATCGCGATGAACCCGATGGATGAGCCAGACTTCCAGGTGACCGACCTGCGCACGGGTCTGCCAGACGAGCGTGTCTACGTCCGTGGCGAAGAGCGGCGGCAGCGCAGGCGGCGCCTGGGCGCCATCGTGACGATGCTGGCGCTGGTCGCCGTGCTGGTGGCCGCGTTTGTCAGCGTGCCGGGCTTCGGCGCGACGATGCAACAGGCGCTGCACCTGCCAACGCCCGCCCCCTCACCGACCCTCGCGCTTGCCGGAGATATCGTCTACTTCGAGCATGGCCTGCCCTGGGGCAGGCTGCTCATGGATGGCAAACCGGTCACCAATGTGGAGTCGGAGCAGCCATATACCGGTTTCGAGCAGCTCTATACTTCGCTCCATATTCCCTCCGGGCGACACCAGATCGAATACAGCGCGCCGCCCTTCTCAGCGTTGACATGCAAGATCAGCGTCCCAGCGTCGCATAGTGACACCTGCCCGTTGGTTCATACACGTGGCATCCAGGATGTGATTCCGCCTTTCCCGGCGGAGCGCGTGCTCGATCTTGGCGGGGATCCCACCTCGCTCGCGCCGGACCTGCTGGCCTCGCTGCAATCCGCGGCGGCGCGGACCATCGCAGGTCTCGCGAGTAGCACGACTATCGCGGCGGGCGATAGCTTTGCCGGGGCCAATGGCGAGCAACAGGTGGCGCCCAGCAACATGACCGCGACGCTGAGCTATGCGATGGCCGCCGACCCCAAGAGTGACTACATCGTTCCCGGCAGCGCCCATAATTGCGCCATTCTATGCGATATTCAGCCCGCCTCCTACCTCAGCGATGCGCATGCGCTATGGGTCGTGGCGGCGCACGTGCGCCCTGCATGGACATATACCCAGGCGAACAACGGCGCCATCCCTGGAAGCGCCGCGCCACGGGGCATTCTGCCCGATAGCATCGTGCCGCTCAGCGTGACGTGGGATGGCGCGTGGCATGTGGGCATCGCCGATTCGCTGGCCACCAGCCCCATCTGCTTCGTCGCGCTCAACCTGTTCGCCGCGCTGCATCTGGCGGGCGCGCCGCTCTCCAGCGTGAAGCTGATCTCCGCGCCCACGCCTGCCGATGGCTGTCTGGCGGCAGGCAATGCCGTCGATGTGACCGGGGTGGCGCGCATTCCTTTCACAGTGATGTACCGCTTCGGCCTGCTCTTCGCCGTCGATGACGAGGCGCGCCAGCTCCTCCCAGGCATGCGCGTCGCCAATGCGCATCTGCGGGCGCTGGCCCGCGCCTGGCAGGAGTGATACTAATTGTGGTGAGGTTTTTGGCGCAAACCCTCTCCCCCAGCACGCCAGCGGCGGCGTCTGGGTCTGGCTCTGGGTCTGGTCCCCCTCTCCCTGCAAGGGGGAGGGGTTAGGGGAGGGGGCAGTGGCCCCAGTGACATCATCCCAGGCGAAACCAGTATGATACGTTTCTCGGCCATAATGCTATTCGCCTTGTTGTTCAGGGAATCGGTGCTGCGCATCTGGTGAGTCCGCGCAGGCGGACTTCGTGGCGGAGCGGAGCGAGGCCATTCAGGCGCGGTTTTAACCGCCAGCGCTTCCCTACGACACCTTAGCAATCGTGCCGAGCAGCGAACGAGCGATCACGATGCGCTGAATCTGGTTCGCGCCCTCGAAGATCTGGGCGACCTTCACGTCGCGCATGTAGCGCTCCACCGGCCAATCGCGCACATAGCCCGCGCCGCCGAGCACCTGCACCGCGTCGGTGGTGACGG
>JAICKD010000830.1 GCA_025928125.1 Ktedonobacterales bacterium | reverse complement strand
GGTATCCAGCGCTAAGACGCGGATCGAGCGGGACTTCGATCCGGTAGCGATCCGGAAGATGAAAGCGGAGGCGAAGCAGGATATTACTATAGGCGGCGCCGAGCTCGCCGCCCTGGCAATCGACGCCGGGTTAGTGGATGAGTTCCACCTGTTTCTCACTCCCATAGTGGTGGGAGGGGGCAAACACGCCCTTCCGAGCAATGTCCGCTTGCAACTTGAGCTTGTGGATGAACACCGTTTCAAAGGTGGAGTGGTTCACCTTCATTACCGAACCAAAGCGTGAGCGTGAGACGACTCGGAGCGGACACGTGTAGCATCAGCGGCGGTAGCGTTCAAGACAGAAGTCTGCTATCAGCCCGCGTCGGGCGTTGCGCTGCGCTGGGTAAACTCCTGGGCCACGGCATCCATGCGGGCGAAGGTGGCTCCCAGCCCTTCGAGTTGCTCGATTAGCCGCTCCAGCATCAGCATGCGGTGGCCGCGCCCGATCACCTGCGGATGGAAGGTGAGCGTGAGCACGCCCCACTCCTGCGTGCGCGCCATGTAGCGGAAGTCGTCAAGCCAGTTGGTGAGCACGTCACCGGCGCGGCGCAGACCCTCCTGCAAATGCGTCGCCGTCCAGAGATACTCGAAGTGGGGGAAGTCGTCCAGCGACCAGCTGACCGGTAGCTCGATCAGGCGCGTCGTCTCCCCGAACTGGGCGGGCTGGTCGAGCGGAATCACGTCCCCGTGTCGCACGTAGTAGGGCATGTAGTCGTTCGCCATCATGCTGCTGTCGTAGGTGAAGCCGTGCGCCAGCAGCAGATCAACCGAATGCGGGCTGAGGTCCCAGGCGGGCGAACGGTAGCCGGTCGCCGCAGCGCCAGTGAGGTTGCGAATCGCCTCATTGCCCCGCACCAGCACCGCCTCCTCCGCCTCGCGTGAGAGTTTGACCGGCGCTTCGTGCGCATAGCCATGGTGGCCGATCTCGTGGCCAGCGGCATGGATGCGTCCGCAGAGGTCGGGATACGTCTCGATGGTATGGCCTGGAATGAACCAGGTAGCGTGAATGCTGTGGATGGCAAGCAGCGCCAGAATGCGCTCCGCGCCGACCGCGCCAAACTCCCCCTGCGAGATCGGCGTCGGCGAGGTGATCCCCCGCGCGAGCCAGAGCGAGAGCGCGTCAAAGTCGAACGTCAGGCAGACCAGATGGCGTGGCATAGGTAAACCCTCCTCTATGCTTTGGCTGACTGCAAGCCGAGCAGCGCACGACCCGCACCCGGAACGCCTCGCTGCTGGATCAGCACCTTGAAGCCGCCGAGGCCCGCCGGGTTGAGCAGAGCGGCAAGCGCGTTACGCTCCGAGACGCGCCGCAGCTGGTCGAGCTGGCTATTGCCGATCACTCCACCGCGTCCGATAGTTGGCACGCTCAACGCCGCCATCCGTTCGCGCAGACCCAATGCCGTCAGAAACGCCGCCTGGGTGGTCAGCCCCGCCAGCCGCAGCCCGCTCTCACGTCCCGCCTGGATAAGCGCGCTGAAATTGACGTGCGCCGTCAAATCCTGCATGCCGGGCTGCGCCAGCGGCCGCTCGCCAAACTGATGCTGGCTGTAGACAGCGAGGGTGCCGCGTCTGCGGTCGCGCGTATAGAGCCTGCGCGCGGTGTCGCCATAGTCTATTGTCAGGATGAAGCCGCGCTGGATGCCCGCCGCGACCCGCCGCATCCAGTGGCGCGCCTCCAGGCAGACCTCCGCCCGCCAGCCATCGGGAAAGCCGCGCCAGGGAACGTGGTAGTCGTCCAGGTACGCCGCCACCTCAGGCGTAGAGGG
>JAICKD010000190.1 GCA_025928125.1 Ktedonobacterales bacterium | reverse complement strand
TTAGAAACCCCGGTCACACCCACTGTTTGGGTGTGACCGGGGTTTCTAATGCTTGTGTCGCTTTCAGTTTCCAGGACCACTGTTAAGCGTGGGAAGGAAGGGCAGCAGGTCCGGGACTGGCGCGCCCGCCTGATGGAGCACATGACTGAGAAACACCAGCAAGGTGGCGATGAGCAACAGCTTCTCAGCCATGGTTCCAAAGACATCCAGGAACCGGTACGCGAACCGCCAAAGGGCGATGAACAGGGCGATCAGTCCGCCCAAAAACGGCCATTTACTCACACGGGGGCTCTCCTTCTGGAGAGACCGCGCGCATTACTCGATGCTCTTTCGCCCGTTACACCACATGACACATGAGAGATGCGCAGGGATTACGACGTACATTCGTACGAGATTAATGAATCTCGCACGGAACCGCGTGAACCTCCGACTCGTATGTATAATAGTCGTGGACGGAGAATCGGCGTGCAAAAGCGCACGGACTCTGCCATGGTGGCCATCATGCGCGGACCTGAGAAGCTACACATGATGACCGGTTTCACAACGACATGGGCGTCTGGTGGTGCGACCAACACTGCCGGGCGCCTGTGCCATCTAATACTACTACTACGCAAGAGACCCAACTGGGTTCACAAGAGTAACACTGCCTTTCAATCATCGCAAGGCCACATCACCCGACTTTCTTTCCCAGGCATTTCTCCTTTCGCTGATTACCAGACCTTCTACTTGATATACGTATGAGCCTGCCCTGCATATCTCACTTCACCTACGCCTCTCAGGGGATTTCTGTCACACGGCGCGTAGCATGCATGAAAACAGCCCTGGCACGTATCACCAGGGCTGTTGTTTCCTGTAGTCAGTGGCTACGTGGGTAACCGTATATTGTAGTACACCCCTGCTTTTACTGCAATGAGCGCTCCTCCGCCTTCCGAATGCGCGACGTGAACTACTGGGCGACCTCGCCCCACTGGCTGTCTGGAATGTCTTCATTGCTGCCCACGTGAAACGCATCCTTCGGCTCGACGTAGATGGCGACGTACTTCACGCTGGTGAGCTTCATGAAGCGGTCGGCGTATGTCTGCACACTGCGCTGCTGCGCAACCTGCGCTGCATTAGACTTTGAGATTCTCCTATAGGCCATGCTGGATACGAGCGCTTTCTGAATACTATGAGGGTGTGCTCATACCTAATTGTGGCGAATTTGGCAATATGTATGTAGCTGGCTGCACGACTGGACCCACGCGACGCACGACCGTCTCTTCTCGCTATCACCCGTCGTCGGGTAGGATCTGCTCTTTCCTGGCCAGCTTCGCGATCTCCTGCTTGTTCAGCGCAATCGACGCTTCGAGATAGTGCACCAAAAACTCCAGTTGTTCGGTCGTATAGGTCTCGTGTAACCGGTTAAATGCCTCGCCCATCGACAGGTACACGTTTTCGCCGGAAGCGAGGGTCTCCATGTTGGGGATGACGATGACTTTGCGCCGGTCGTTGGGGTCCGGCGCGCGTCTCGCAAAATCGCGACGCTCGAGCCGGTCAATCAGGCTCGTCACCGCTCCGCTTGTGAGGCTCAGCCGCTTCGCAATCTGCCCAGCCGTCATCGGACCCTCCTGCATCAGCGCGCCGAGCGCCTTCATGTCGGTGATGCCCAGGCCATATTTCGCCGCCGCAGCCTGGTGAAAGAGGGCCGTCTCGGTGCTGGATGTCTCGCCGAGAACCTGCAACTTGGCAAATAGCTCGGCGCGATGCCTGCGTTCCCGCTCGCCTGCGCCAGCGTCGCTTGTGGAAAATGTTGCCATGCGCTACCCCTTGACAAATAAAATCTTTACAATTAAGATAGCTGGTGATAAAGATAGTCGAATGCCAAGACAGTTGACCGTAAAGATAGTATAGCGCTCAACGGCCAGCTGCGCAAGAAAGGGTACTCCGCACATGGCAACCAAGACCACTACCAGCAACCAATCGCCCGCAGCCGAGCAGCGGTACGCGACAGGCTTCGTCACCTCGCCAGATGGCGTCAACATTGGCTACCGTCAGCTTGGCCACGGGCCAGGCGTCGTGCTGCTCCATGGCGCGATGGAGTCGGCGCAAAGCCACATGCAGCTCGCCACGACGCTGGCCGACGCCTTCACCGTGTATGTGCCAGACCGGCGCGGACGTGGCCTCAGCGGCCCCTATAGCAAAGAGTACTCCAGTCAGAGCGATGTCGCCGATATGGACGCGCTCCTCACTAGGACGGGCGCGCAGAACGTCTTTGGCGTCAGCTCGGGCGCCGACATCTGGCTGGAGGCGGCGCTCTCGCTGCCCGCGATTCAGAAGGCCGCGCTCTATGAACCGGCGCTCTTCAGCGATGCCTCGGAGCCGCAAGCTTTTCTGACCCGCTACGACCGCGAGATGGCCCAGGGCAAGCTAGCCGCAGCGATGGTGACGGCGATGAAAGGCGCTCAGATGGGGCCGCCGATCTTCAACGTAATGCCGCGCTGGCTGTTGGAATCGCTGACCAGCAGCGCGATGAAGGGCGAGGCCAAGAAAGCGAAACCTGGCGACATCACGATGGGGACGCTCGCCCCAACGCTGCACTATGACTTTGCGCTTGTCACCGCGATGAGCGGGCATTTCCAGGACTTCAAGGCGGTGCGCGCCGAGGTGTTGCTGCTTGGCGGGAGCAAGAGTCCGGCATACCTGAAGCATGCCCTCGGCGCGCTGGAGAAGGTCTTGCCCCATGTTGCCGGGCGCATCGAATTCCCCGGACTTGACCATGGCGGATCGAGCGATGCCAGCAACACCAATCGGAATGGCAATCCCGAACTGGTGGCGCAGGCGTTGCGTCGCTTCTTCGCCGAACCATAAACTACTGAAGATGTCCCACGAACTCGGCGATGCCGTTGAGGATGAACTGGAGCGCCACCGCCGCCAGCAGCATGCCCAGCACGCGCGAAAGCACCAGAATGCCAGTTGTGCCGATGCGCTTCTGAATCTGCGCACAGAGCAGCATCGTGAAGAGTGATGCTGCCAGCGTGATGAGCGCGGCGAGTCCGACGAGCGAGAGTTGAATGGGATCGCTTCCGGCGTTGCTGACCAGCAGGATGATCGTGGTGATCGTGCCAGGCCCGGCAATCATGGGGATGGCCAACGGAAAGACCGAGACATCCTCGCGGGTAAGCGCCTCGCGCGCCTCACGTCGGGTCTCGCGCGCGCCGGAAGGGCGTCCAAAGAGCATATCGAAGGCGACGACAAAGAGCAGCGCGCCGCCCGCGATGCTGAATGCTTCCGAGGTGACGCCGAGCGACGTGAAGATGAGCTGGCCAAATGCGCCAAAGACCGCGATCACGATGCCCGCGATGATCGTCGCGCGAAAAGTGACCAGCGTGCGCTCATGCGGCAGCATGCCGACGGTCAGCGCCAGAACGACCGGAACAAGTCCCACCGGATCGACAATCGTGAAGAGCGCCACCAGCGCCTTGACAAAGAAACTCAGCATACTGCCGATTCTACCATGCAATGTTGACAATGAGGATAGTCACTGCGCCGCCACGAACGCCGCCAGCTGCGCCGCCGCCTCATCCAGCGCGGGCAGCGCCAACTGTGTCGTCCCTGATGCCCCATCGGCGGGCAAATCATCCGCCTGCTCCAGCAGCCTGTTCAAGACGGCCTCCTGGTCGGTGGGCGTGGCGCTCGCGGGAGCGTAGAGCATGCTGGTGGCCAGCCGCAGGCGCAGGGCCTCTGGCGCTTCGCCGAAGTCACTGGCGGGCAGCGTTGCGATATCCCACTCTGTCAGCAGATGATCCGCCAGTTCGGCGGAGGTTGTCACGCCGCGTTTGGCGAGTTGGTCGCGCCAGGGGGCAAAGTCAGGATAGAGGTAGAACGCCCCAGCCGGTTGCGGGCAGCGCACGCCTGCTTCCACCAGTGCGACGTGAAGCCGTGCCGCCGCATGCGCATGAATTCGCGCCGAGCGGAGGACGAAGCGCTCCATCGTATCGTCGAAGGCAAAGGCGACGGTGGCGGCCTGCTGAATCGGCGTCGCCGCCGATGACCAGATCTCTCCAGCGAGCGAGCGCACCGCCGCCACCAGTTCCTCGCTTGCGGCGGTCGCGGGCAGCGCCGCATAGCCCAGCCGCCAGCCGCCCGCCGAGAACGCCTTCGACATTCCGCCGGTCACGATGGTTCCCTCAGGATAGAATCGCGCGGGCGAAACATGCGCGCGCCAGCCGTGCGCCAGTTCAGCGTAGACCTCGTCACTGAGGATGGTCACGCCCTCGCCGCGCGCCCAGAGCGCGATCTGTTCGGCATCGGCCGCGGCGAACATGCCCCCGGTGGGATTGCTCGGCGTGTTGACGACCAGCAGCCGTGGATCGCCGCCCGCCTCACGCGCCGCCCGCAAGGCAGCATCCAGCGTTTCATGAGTCAGCCGGTGGCCATCGGCGGGGTCGGTCGCCACGGGATAGACACGTTTGCCCGCCAGACGCGCTTGCGGCGCGTAACTCACCCACGATGGCGTTGGTAGCAGCACATCGCCCGCGAGCGAGCGCATGAGCGCATAGAGTACCGCTTTGCTGCCCGGACCAACAATAACCGTCGTCGGGCTGGCAGTCAGCCCTCGGGTCCGCGCCAGGTAGGCGGCGATGGCGGCGCGCAGTCCGGGCAGGCCAAGCACCGGCGCGTATTCGGTGCGGGTGGCGGCGCGCGCAAGCTCCTCGCGCAGTGGCATCGGCAGCGGGAACGGCGCCTCGCCAAAGCCCAGGTGAATCGTCCGCTGGCCAGCGGCGCGACGCGCGGCAACCGCCTCATTCATCCGCAGCGTTGCCGAGACCGGCGCACCCGCAACGGCGCGATTGAGGCCGAGTGGGCCATCGCTATCTACGCGCATGCGCTGATGGGTCTCTGGAACTGTCATATGGCCTCCCGTATGGCTTGTATGGCTGGTATGCTGATTTCGCTAGCGTCTCTTCTATCTCTCCATACGCGCCCAGTGTACACCGTTCCCGTGCATCGCGCGCGCTATCCAGATATCACCTGGCGTTGTTGCAGACGTTGCAGTGCCGCATTTTATGAGACCTCAACTCGTCTGTGAGATTTGCACAGGACGGTGCGTAATACTCTGTAAACCCCCGTGCTATCGCGGTCGCGTCGCTGAATAAGGGTGCTGTCAGCTATTGACAGGTAAGGTATCGTTATTACACAGGTTCATCCCTTGTATTGATGGCGGCGGACTCTGCGATTGTTACCCATTGGAGGAGCAGAAGGCGTATGCACCACTCCGGCGTGAAGAAACTCGTGACGCGCGGCATCTTCGTCGCGGTCGCACTCTCGTCGTTGGGCCTGGCGGCCTGCGGCACCAGCGGCGGCGGCAGCGGCAACAAAGCGCTCAAGATCGGCACCGAATTCCCGGTCTCAGGCACCGATGCCGCAGTGACTCTGCCCGCACAGTATGGCGTTGACCTGGCCGTGCAGCAGAACAAAGACCTCGGCAACGGCTACACCCTCGATGTCGTCCATAAGAACGACGAAGGCACCAGCGGCGCTGACCCGTCGATTGGCGCGGCCAACATCCAGCAGTTGATTGCCGACTCCTCGGTGATGGCGGCGGTTGGCCCGTTCAACAGCGGCGTCGCCAAGCAGGAAATCCCCATCGTCAACAAGAACGGCTTCGTGCTTATCAGCCCGACGAACACGAACCCTGGCCTGACCAAGCAAGAGTTCGCCGAGGCCAATGGTATCAACTTCGACCTGCTGCACCCGGCAGGCAAGCCTGAGTCCTACTTCCGCATCTGCGGCACTGATGACATCCAGGGCAAGGTGGACGCCGACATCGCGCTCGCCGCGCCGGTCAGCGCAACCAGCGCCTATGTTGTCGATGACAACACCACGTATGGTAAGGGTCTGGCGAAGGTCTTCACCACGGAGTTCACCAGCAAGGGTGGCACGATCGTGGGGAGCACCTCGATCACCCCGGACCAGGTGAGCAACCTCCCGCAGCTGGCGACGACCATCGTTGGCAAGAGCCCCACGGTCGTCTTCTACGGCGGCGTCACCTCGGGTGGCGGCGGCGCGCTGAAGAAGGACCTGGTGGAGAAGGGCGGCAACATGCCGATGGTCGGTGGTGATGGCATCGCCGATGACCCCGCCTGGTTGACGACAGCGGGCGCGGCAGCGGTCAACACTTACGGCACGGTCGCAGCCCCTGACATCTCTGGTCTGACCTCGTCGACGGCGCAGTCGTTCATCACGGCCTACAAGGCGGCGTTCCCCGGCAAGGACCTCTTGCCGTACAGCGCGGCGTCCTATGACGCGGCGATGATCGAGATCACGGCGATCAAGAATTTGATCAAGGCGGGCAAAGACGTGACGCGCGCCAATGTGCGTGACGAGGTGGCTGGCATCTCCTATGACGGTGTCACCGGTCACATCTCCTTCGACGCCAACGGCGACAACTCCGGCCAGAAGGTCTTCAGCGTCTACGGTGTGGGCGCCGATGGCAAGTGGGCCTTCACG
>JAICKD010000222.1 GCA_025928125.1 Ktedonobacterales bacterium | reverse complement strand
TGGGTGATGGAGGCGTTTATGTACCGCTTCCACCCGCAAATCCGCTGGGCGCTGGAGCAGGTGGCCGCCGGGCGTATCGGCGCGGTGCGGATGGTGCGCTCGTCGTTCGTCTTCGACCTGGCTAGTCGGCCTGGCGATATTCGGCTCCAGGGCGCGCTTGGCGGCGGCTCGATGCTGGATGTCGGCTGCTACCCGCTCAACTTTTGCCGCGCCGTCTTCGGTGGCCCGCCGCGCGAGATTGCCGCGCATGTCGTTGTGCCGCCGGGCAGCGCAGTGGAGACGACGATTGGCGCCGTGCTGGATTTCGGCAAGGGGCGCATGGGCGTGATCGACGCGAGCTTCTCGCTGCCTCGCGGTTTCTTTGCCGAGGTTATCGGAGAACGCGGGCGCCTCGTCCTTCCCGCCCCATACACGCCCGGCCATGCCGAGACGATGGTGCGCATCGAAATTGGCGATGAGACGTACGAACGCCATTTCAGTGGTATCGACCAGTATATGCTGGAGATCGAGGCCTTCAGCCGCGGCATTCGCCACGACACCGCGCCGTTCATCTCGCTGGACGATAGCCTGGAGCAGGCGGAATCCATCGAGCGCATCTATGCCGCCGCGAGATACACGCCTCCCTGGCTCATCACGCCAGCATCGTGAGCAGCCACCAGGCGGCCTAACACGTTTGACCGGCCCGGCGCATGCTGTTATACTCCCACTTCGGCGGGCATGGCAGGCGTCATGGTGATAGAAGGGGACTTCGCGCATGGCAGCAAATCTTCCAATCGCGGTTCCCTCGTGCCGTGAGTGTGGCATACAATCGGTGGCGCGCTGCCCCTCGTGCCGTCGCCCGCTCTGTCTGGACCACTTTCCGCGCGACGAACATGAGCCATGCGCGACACATCTGCGCGATGCGGCGGCGCGCTTCACCTGCTACATCTGTAGCGCGCCCGCGTTGCCACAGCAGTGGTCGTCTACCAGCTTCGCGCACTATATTGACCCGCATAACTGCGCGGGCTGCGGGCGCTACATCTGCGACGAGCGCCATACCCGCATCCGTATCGAGGGCGTCGAACTGGCGCATGACGGCATGCGCTCGCAGCGGTACCACGTCACCCGGCGCTATTGCGGCATCTGCGCGCCATTTCGGCATATCGGCGGCCTGCCGGGCGCGGTGCGCTGGCTCGTCGGGGTGAGCGGCGTCGCGGTCGCGGGCATGCTCGCTTACGTCGAGCTGATGCCGCACTAGTCGCAATCGTAATAGGAGAAGCAGCGTGAGTACTGGTCGAGCAGCAGCCTCAGGCAATCTGGACGCCGTCCTCGGGCGCTATCGGACGCTGCTGGGCGAGGCGCTGCTTCATGCCATCCGCGATGCGCGCGCGAACACTCCATCCGCCGCGGACTCCAATGAGATCCTCGATGAGTTCTACGGCCAGATCGAATATCATCACGGCTGGCGCGCGCCCGACCTTAGCCCGACACCATGGCATCCCGGCAAGCTGATCCGGCCAACGTTGCTATTGCTGGCATGCGAAGTGGCGGCGGGACATCGTGGGCAGGAAGGGGGGAGCGACCACGGGCGGCAGGCGGCGGTCCAGCGGGCGATTCCGGCGGCGCTGGCGGTGGAGATGGTGCATAACTTCTCACTGGTACACGATGATATCGAAGACGGCGATGAAGAGCGCCACCATCAGCCGACGCTCTGGAAGCTCTGGGGCGTTCCGCTGGCGATCAATACGGGCGACGGCATCTTCGCGCTGGCGCGCCTGCAACTCAGCCATCTGCGCGCGCGCGGCGTCCCGGCGGAGACGATCATCGAGCTATCCGCCCGGCTCGACGCCACATGTATCGAGCTATGTGAGGGTCAGCACCTCGATATGCGCTTCGAGGGCAGGCAGGATGTCACGGTCGCGATGTACCTCGATATGATTGGGCGCAAGACAGCGGCGTTGATGGACTGCGCCGCGCGCATGGGCAGCCTGATCGGCGCGCCCGAGAACGAGACACTCAGCGCGCAACTGGGCGCCTTCGGGCGGGCGCTCGGTATCGGCTTCCAGTTGCGCGACGATATGCTGGGCATCTGGTCGGCTCAGGCGCTTGGCAAGACCGAGGCAGGCGACCTGCGCCACAAGAAGATGAGCCTGCCCGTCATCTCCGCCCTCGAAGACGCGGCGCCAGTGGATCGGCGAACCCTCATCGACATCTATAGCCAGCCGGGGCCAGCGACCGAGGCCCAGATCGCCACGCTGCTGGAGATATTCGAACGCAGTGGCGCGCGCGAGCGTACCCGAACGATGCTCCGGGAACGATGCGCCCAGGCGCGCGCGCTCCTCGACGGCGCCTGCGCCAACACCTCCGCCACCGACGCCTGCGCGGCGCTGGGCGTCATCCTCGATTTCGTCGCCGCCGAAGGCATCTAGCCGCATGGTAACAGGCTGGCGTATCTCCTACAGATGAGCTAGAATCGTTGCGGTTGAGCGACGTCTGTCTGCCTGTCTTGAGGAGATCTTTCTGGATGAATCAGATCGTGCTGAATTTCTTCTTGGCCAATGTATTGCCCAGCATTCTGTTCATACTCCTGATAGCGCTCGTCGCCGTCCTCGGCGTTGCCCGCTGGCCTCGCGCGCTACTGGCGCTGGCGCTGGTCGCGCTGGCGCTCCGAATTCTGGGCATTGTGATTATCCAGATCGTGTTGCATGGCGTGATCTTGAGCCCAGCTTCCGAGTTTCTCCTGGCTATTAGCAACCCCACGATCAACATGAGCGTCAGCATCACCACGATAGGAACATTTCTCGCGTTGGTGATGGCGGCGCGCGGACGCAGTTGGGGCTGGCTTGCGGCGATTGTACTCACGGCCATCATTAGCTCAGGGGCGGTTGGTTTCGCATTCTCATATTACGGGTTGTTCGTTTTTGTCGGCATGCCTCGCGCCACACAGATGTACGCTCAGCCATCCTACATCATCATCACCACCATACTCGCTAGCCTCAACATCCTCGCGATTTTGCTCTACACGCTTCTTGGCCAGCGTGAACCGGCAGTCGCGCCAGACGCCGGGTAGCGCTCCGCTCCTTGCGCACCTCTGATATCCTCGATGTGGCAACCGCACGACAATGACCCTGACCAATTTGTGGAGATTTGCCAGGAGCGTTGCGATGGAACCGAGGGAGGATATGCCAGATGGACCAAAACCAGGAGTATGTGCTACTGACCGTGCTGCCAGCCGTGCTGACTCCGCTACTAATAGGCCTGGCTGTAGGCCTCGGGATTGCCCGCTGGCGTTGGACACTCCTCGCCTATGCACTGATAGCCCTGACGCTTTATCTGTTCAGCGCTGTCGTCTTCTATATCGTGAACGTGACGATGTTTAACGTGCGTCTGGGGCTAGCCGGGCCTGGGTTGCCGGACGCCAGCACAATGGAGGCCATCACACACTGGCAGCAGTACTCGGTGCTCGCAGCCATCTACAGCGTTAGGTTCGGGATTGTCAGCGCATTCCTTGCCCTTGCCATCACTGGACGGGCGCGCCAATGGAGCTGGTTTACCATCCTTCTGCTTGCGGCGGTCGTGAGCGCAATAGCGGTTCAATTCGCACTGGACCTCCGAGGAATTGGCATCTTCATTACAGATGGGAGGCGCGCGCTCGAAATTTTCAGCAGCCCGCTCTATACCATCGTCGTCAACGCGCTCGCGATGCTGACATTGGTCGCACAGATACTCTACGCGACCCTTGCCGCCCGAACAACGGCAGCCACTGCGCCCAAAGCGTCCACCGCCAGCATGCCGGATGATCCGACGCTGCCCTGAGCGCTCCCGCATTCCATCCTGCCGCCGTGCTACAATCTGTGGGTCGTGAGATTCGGCGGCAGAGAGGAGCAGGCGTCATGGGGCGGTCAGACCGGCGAGGTCCGCAGCAGCGAGCACGAAAGCAATCGGGAGGCGCACGCGTGCGTCCCGAACTGCCGCCGCTGAACGACGAGCAGCTAACAGCCCTGAGCGACCTCACCACCCGCACGACGGCGCTGGCTGACGAGTTGCGCGCCGCACAGACTGGTGGACGCGATGCGCTGATCGCCACACTATCGCCCCTCGACCAGCAGGACGAGCCGGTGATGCTGGAGTATGCCGCCCAGCTCGGCTCACTACGTGGCGCGGTGGGGCGCGACGCCGCCGACGTGGCCCAGGCGCTTGGCGAGCTTGATATTCGCCGTCAGGTAGCGCGCGAGGCACGACGCTCCCGGCTGCGACTGCGCTCCGCTGGCTTCCCTTCTTCGCTGACGATCCCTTCTGGGCCACCATCCATCATGGCCACCGATGGCTTCGACCTGACGCCTACACCCACGCCTATCACCGCCATCTCGCGGCTGACACGCTGGCGCAAGCAACTGGTCGAGGCGCTGGCCACCCGCTCCCGCGAGAGCGGTGAGGTCGCGCTGGTGCTGGGCTGGCAGGAGGGCATCGACCCCGACACCGTCCGCGGCTATTCGCTCGGGCTCGACTTCTGGCGTAGCGGCGTCAGCGGCTACAGTGTCTCCGAGCCGATGAGCCGCAAACGCTTTCAGCGCGAGATTGCCGAATCACTCCAGATGGATGGTCAGCATGTGCCAACGGTCAGGCTGACCTGGGCGGGGGCGCGGCGACTACTCCAGGAGGCGCTCGAGGCCAACGCCTGGCGCGACATCGAGCCAGATGAAGAGTTCCAAAGCCACCGCGCGCTGATCGAAGAGCGCCTGCTGGCCGAGCCGGATGAGAGCGACGACGATACGCGCGCCGCCATCGCCGAGGAGGAGGCGCGGTTCGCGCGCGAGGGCGACCGCCCGTTCATTCGGACCGATATGGAGCCGGAGGAGACGCTGGCCAACTGGCTGGGCGCGTGGTGCTTCGGCGACTACGGGCTGACGTGGGACCTCTTGAGCAACGACAATCCACTACGGCGTGGCTCGACACGCGAGGAATACGTCGCCCTCCGACGCCAGTGGGCTGGCGAGGCCGACCCCGGCGCGCTCCGCCTGACCCTCATCCGCGAGCAGCCGCAACGCGCCAGCGCCCTCTGGGTGCCGGGGGCCGCAGGCCGTCTGGCGGGCAGCGCCGCCAAAGAGCTTGAGGCGTTCTGGTCGGTCGTGCTGCATGAGACCGCGCTTGCGGGCCAGCTCGACGAGATGCCAATGGCGACGCTCACGAGTCAGGAGACAGGCCGCCACTGGTACTGGACCGCCTACACCATCAGCCGCGACACCACATCGGGTCTCTGGACGATTGGCAAAATGCGCGATGAAGGCGCGGCGAGCCAGGCGCTCACGGTGGATGAGTTGCAGAAGCGCATCAAGGAGACGCGGGAGAGCGCCGAACAGACCGCGCAGACCGTCCCGGAGAATCCGCGCGACCCACGCACGATGGAGGTTGTTCGCGCCGTTACCGGAGCGCTGGCGACGGTGCTGCACTATGATGACGCGCTCATCGTCAAGCTGCCGCTGGATGAGTCGGCCTATCGGAGCGCGATAGACGACGCGCGCACGATGAGCAACCACGAGCGCGCCGCCGCGCTGTTGGAACGGATGCTCGGGCGCTTCCCTAATCAGGTGCGCACGCGCTTCGAGCTGGGCGTCGAGCAGTATCTGACCGCCGACCAGTATGCTAACCAGGGAGAGCAGGAGGCCGCCGCCAACTGGCTGGATCGCGCCATCGCCACCATGACCGCCGTGACCGAGCAGGAGCGCACCGCTGAGCATCTGCAAGGGCTGGCCGAACTGCTGGCGCAGCGCGGAGACGCGGATGAGGCGGAAAAGAACCTGCGTGAGGCGCTGACGCTCGACGCCACGCGCGCCTCCACGCATGCTGACCTTGCCTCAGTGCTGATGTCGCGCGTCTCGGAGG
Source organism: Ktedonobacterales bacterium (assembly GCA_025928125.1). Lineage (GTDB taxonomy): Bacteria > Chloroflexota > Ktedonobacteria > Ktedonobacterales > JADMIN01 > DAHUXT01. The sequence goes on along the minus strand of JAICKD010000222.1, from coordinate 295 downwards.
AGCACGCCGACGAGCCGGAGAAAGCTTTCGCGGGCAATCCGTCGCCAGTCGTCCGCGAGTCACTGGGGGAGCTGCGCGAGGCGGCGCGGCTGGATAGCGCGCTGCCAGGGATATTCACCCGCATGGGCGCGATCTACGAGATGCTAGGGCAGCCTGAAGATGCCCGACTCTCCTATGAGGAGGGCATCCAGCGCGATGCTGAGGATGCGACCGCCCATTACGCGCTTGGCTCGCTGCTGCTGAGCCGCAAAGACGACGACGCGGCGCTGCCACATCTCGAGGCTGCGGTACGGAT
>JAICKD010000269.1 GCA_025928125.1 Ktedonobacterales bacterium | reverse complement strand
GGTATAGCCACGCGGCGGGGCGTACGCTCCGATCAGCTCGCGCGTGGCCATGACAATATAGTTGGACTTGCCAGTCGATGGCCCGCCGACGATGGGAATATGGACGTTGGTACCCTCGCCGATTCCTGGCAGCGGCGTCTTACAGTACGGGCAGATCGGGCGCAGCTTGTTTCGCCCCAGCATCGTGAGCGTCGGCAGAGCTTTGCCACACTCGCACGTATGATGGAAGACACCGTAGATGCTTGGCCACAGCCGGGTGTGCTCGCGCCCGCAATTATCGCAGATGTACGTTGGCACAGGCATCGTCTTGAAGTCCGCCGGGCAGCGCACGAAGATGCGGTTGAAGCGCGCATAGACGAACGTGTAGAGCGAGAGCGCACCCATGAAGAGCATCGCCAGCAGCGCCCATACCGCAAGCACGAGGGACTGCACCAGCAGAAAAATAATGACGAGCGTCATCGCCGAGAGGTACTGCGCCACGCCAGCCAGCCAGCAGCCAGCGGCGAGGCAAAAGTTCCAGTATTTGATGGCCAGGTTATCAGCAGCGCTGATCTTGCCGTACCACCCGCCCGCGTAGCTGATCCAGCGCTTCGCCTCCACGGTGGTGCGCGCGAAGAGGTGCTGGCGGACATAGCCTATTACCCGCCAGCCCCGGTCGAAGGCATAGTTCTTCCTGGCTGGTTGAGGAAGATAGAGTTGCATACGCGGGCCTCCACTCATATATGGGACACATTGCGCCATTTCATCGGCGGGCCATGCCAGACGGCGGCCCGGCCTGGTTCAGCGGGGTCACACACGGCCTTCATTTGATGTTCTTGTGAGCTTCGAACAGCACCTCAATGAAATTGCGCGTGGCGACGAACGCGCCAAAGATAGCGCCAACCATCGCGGCGCCAGCGGCCAGGAAGAGACCAATGGTGAGCGTTGCCGCAACGATGGTAGCAACCACCATCGCGACAAACACGATGACGATCAGGATACCTATGCCACTGTCATCCATCTCGTACTCCATCCCTCTCTCATGCCATTACAGAACTAGCTGAGCCTCATGTGCGCATCACGTGATCTTCTTATGCGCCTCGCGAAAGACCGTGATAAAATTGCGAACCGCCATGATGGACCCTGATACCATCCCTGCCGCCGCAAGCCCAGCGCATATGATGATGCCAGCGGCCAGGACCAGCCCCAGCAGGGGTAGGATGACGTAGACGACGAGGAGATAGAGAAGAAACAGTACCGCTACGATGACGACAAGATAGCCGACTCCATCCAACGTTTCTCGTCCCTTCTCCTGCCCCGTCCGCCTTGCCGCTACCGCCCGAACATGCCCAGAATGCCTTTGCGCTCGGTTGAGAAAATGTCCTGCACGACCGGAAACCACGCCTTTTTGGCGGCCAGCCCGCTGACCTCGCGTGCAGTGTCGCGGAAGCCTCGCTCTTTGCGCGCCTCATCCACCGTACCCGGCAGCCGCAGGAAGAAGCTCTGCACGACGTATGGCAGGTCGCCCAGCGCGCTAAGCGAGGAGTCGAACCAGAACGAGAGCAGATCCACCAGGTGCGGCGCGCGTTTGGGATCGAGCAGCATCTGGCTAAACTCCGCCCAGTAGCAGGCCCAGAACGGATCGCGGTAGTCCCAGATGTAGGTCGAGACCACCATCAGCCCATGCGACTCACGAGTCACGCGGTCTTCGAAAAATTTCGCCATGAACGCCGCAAGCTCTGGCTGATACTCTTCCGCGCGCAGATGCGAGAAGCGCGCGCGGAGTTGCTGCGCTTCGGCTTGATCAAGCTCACCGCTAGCCATCGCTAATACCCCCAGAATCAAGATTGCCGTCTCTCGCGAAAACCCTGTTGCGCCCGCGTACGTGCGGCAGAGTGTGTAGTCCATCGGCTGTAGGCCCGCCAGGGAAAGGCCGCTGAAGGCCGTTTTGAGCAATCGCTGCTGCCATTCTGCGGGAAGTTGCTGGCTCAATGTCGGCGAGACCAACGTGGCGACGGCCACCTGTCGCCACGCCGTCGCGGACGAGGTCATGCTTTGAGCCGTCTCAAGCCCCGTCGACAACCAGGGCTGCGCGCGCAGTGGCCCGTTTGCGTTCGCCGCATACGCGGCCCAGCGCTCCAATGTGCCGACCGCTCCCGGCGCTCCGCCGCGACGCAGATCCAGCTGCACTTCACGCATCGTGATATCGGGATACGCTGGCTGGACGATAGCGCGGTATCGCACACGCGCATCGAGCGGAAGCTCACGCACGATGGTGTAGTAGAGGCGTTCCAGCCCAGCGGTAAGGTTCGGCGTCGCGGTTGTGGCCGCGGCCGCCAGCGCAAGCCATTCGCGGTCGTTCGCGCTGATGCGGCGGACAATCTCGGCCAGCAGCGCGGACGCATCGTCGGCGAGCCTGCCATCGGCGCCGGGCGTGATCCAGCGGAGGCTCGCCGCCACCAGACCCTGACAGGCGGGGGCGGGCTGGATGGCGGGAATCAGTTGCTCCCACACCGCCGCGAGGTTGCGCGCCGTCGCCCCGCTCGCCATGCGTCCGAGTTCGCTCAGATAGGCTGGATCGTTCTGCGCGGCGACGAGGCTGCGTTCGCCAAAGACGCGCGAAAGGGTATCGAGGAGCGCCCGCGACGACGAGACATCGCCGCCCAACAGGCGCTCTGTCGCCACCCGCAGATCGGCGGGCAACCGCGCGCGCGCGGACGCGGGATCGTGCGCCTGGGAGAGCGTCAGCGCGCGGGCATAGGCGCGCAGACCATCATCAGTGTGCTGGCGACGCAGCTCCGCGCCGAGCGCGGTCGTCAGCACATTCAGGTCGGAGACATCATCACTGTCGAAGTCACGATTTTCCTCGAAGCCCGAGAGCGCGATGCGCAGACTATCGAGCTGCGTGGGCGAGAGAGACGATGACCGGCCCGAAGCGATCACCGAGCGATACGCGATGAGCAGGTCAAGCTGTTCGTCGATCTGGTGTGGCGCCGGGAATCGGCGGGTACACATCTCGAACAGCGGCAGGACGTTCGCCTCCCAGGAGTCCCGCTGCATGGCAGGCGCAATCTCCGCGGCATATGGCGAATCATCCACCTTGCTGATCTCGCCCGTCTCGCCATTGAGCACAAAGTAGCGCAGATACTCTTCTGGGTAGTTGTGAAAGTCTGTGCCAGCTGTCGTCCCGGTAATCAGATACGGCGACTGGTAGGGATCGGGGTGATACGTCGCGAACGTCAGCAGCGGACGGTAGAGCGGCGGCAACGCGCAACTGATGGCCGCGATCCAGAGCGCCACGATATTGGGCTGATCGTAGATAATGATCCGGCGCGACGTGCGCGCGCTATAGACGACAGCCGCGAGCAGTTTGCGCAGCGCCTCGCGCCGATTGCCCTGGGCGAGAAACCGCCAGACATCGTCGTCGCTGAGCATGGGATCGGCGTCGAAGCTCGCCAGTGGGGCAATCTGCGACTGGGGCGATGCGTCACTCCGCTTCCAGAAGTCGCTATTCCAGTAGAAGATGGGCGGAACACTGGTAAACTGGTCTGGCGGCAAGACCACCGTGTGCGCAAAGAAGTTGCCAGGGCGGCCATTCTCGTCCGTGCCACACGAACGGCTGGACAGCAGCACACTCTCGCCAGGGTTGACGTAGTAGTAGCGCAGCGCCACCGGATGCGACTCGACAGCGTTCACGTCCAGCCCGGTGGGAATACGGTAGAGAATCAGCTGGTTGATGAGCGTCTGGGTCGTCGGCGAGATGCCCGGCGAGACGGCTTTTGTCTTGAAGCCGCCGCTGCCCGTTTGTGGGTCTCTGAATGACGTGTAGTAATGCTGCAATACCGTCATGTTTACCGGCCCTTCGTTGCTTTGACCAGATTGAGCTGGTGTAGAATCCACAAAAATGGGTCTTCCACGCGGAATGGGGCGACGGTCCGCAGGCGCTGGTCTGGGCCGGGCGGCTCACCAAGCGACGAGACGGCGAAGTAGTTGTAGGCCGTAAAGTGTTTCTCGATCACAGAGCAGAATCCCGCGCCCATCCACGCGCTCAGGTAGTCACGCATCTCGCCGCTCACCGAGTTGACATCGCGCAGATCGAGGGCGCCGAAGTGTTCGCCTCCGCCCGCGCGACGCAAGGCCGAGCTGGGGTCCAGAATCGGGAAGAGCGCGTCGATCTTTGAGAGGGTAAACGCGACAGGCGTCTTGATGTGGTCGCGTTGCCCCAGGTGTAGTTGCGTCTCGAAAAGCTCGACCAGCCGCTCGACGATCTCATCGGGCGCCGAGTCGCGGTCCGCTACCGGGAGATTCGCCCCCGGCAACTGCTGGCGCACGCTCTCGATCTGGAGCGGGTCCAGGAGGAAGATGATGCCATCGGCGCGGGAGATATAGCGCGCCTGTACCGACAAATTATCCACCGACTTCATATCTTCACCAGCGGTGTCGAAGAAGCTGAGGTTGATGGCGCGTTTCCCAAAGGTTCCTTCGAGTGTCAGGCGAAAGATCAGCGGCGCCTTCACGCGGGCGTCCACAGCGCCTGGGCGCGTTGCCTGCAAGACGGTGTGCTGCTCGTAGAGCGGCCCATAAAAGTCGTCTCTCCAGCGATGGCGCGTATCTTCGCCAATCATGTGGACGGAGAAGTTGAAATTGGCTCCGACCTCGTTCTTCAGCCGATTGACGAGCGTGACGATATAGTGGCTCTTGCCGGTATTGCGTCCGCCGATGATCGCAATGATGCGCTGGTCGATCTGGCCGACATCGTGTGGCAGATCGAAGTGGCACTCCGCGCAGAGGCGATGGTGCGATTCAACCTGGCAGACATCGCAGACCGCCACATCCGGCAGGCGCATCGCGCGCAGAATCGACGCCTTGGGCGGCGTGATGACGTGACCCATCACTGGCGCGCCACCGCCGCGCAACCTTCCAAAGAGTTGATCTGGCGCCGACCCGGTACACGAAGGATTGACGCAACGGAATCGCACTTCACTCGCCGGGAAGCCGGTGAAGCAGAATGGACAAAGGACTTCCTGCTGGAAGATGGGCATCAGCTGAGCCTCAACTTTTCTCGGTCGGGATGAAAGACTTTGATGGCGTCATAGGCGGCATCGTCTTCCAGAAACAGCTTGCCGAATGTGTTGGGCGAGTAGGTGCGGTCGGGCAACTCGATCTCCAGGTCACGTGTAATCTCGAGGGCGCCGTCGGAGCGGTAGATGAGATCGCCATCAGCCTTGCTCATCGGCAGGCCGAGACGCTTGCCGCGTAGCACCAGAACCGGGAGTGAGACCGGCGCGCTGGTACGCAGCGCCAGACGGTAATGCTTGGCCCCGAAGAGGCGGCCGGGTGGGCGCAGATCGTACTCCAGCGTGACCATGCTCGCCAGGCGCAGATGCGTCCGCGCGCCACCGCCCGTGATCGTGTCGCCGCCATACTGGACGACTGCGGCCACCGTGATGTAGTAGTCCTGGGTGCCGCTGGCGCCGAGATCGCTATAGCCCAGCCGCTCGTATTCCGCGCGCGTCACTTTGAGCGTGCTGGTGGACGGCCGGACACCGGGTTGCGGCCAGTCGGCGCGATCATATACCACGAGCGCGTCGTTGCAGTCGCGCG
>JAICKD010000185.1 GCA_025928125.1 Ktedonobacterales bacterium | reverse complement strand
GGCGCGTCCTCGGCGATGAGGGCGGCCAGCAGCGCGGCGGCGGCCTCGTCGCTTCGCGCGACCCACGCGCCCAGGCGCAGGCCCACCAGCGGACTCTCCAGCGTTCGCGCCATCAGATAGCCCAGGACATCGCCATGCGCATTCTCAACCAGATAGAGCCATGTGCCTGGCTCCCGCAGCACTCCCGCCAGCAGCGGCATGCGGTCGCCGCCAAAGGCTGCCAGATCGAGAGAGGCCACGCGCGCGATGGCGTCGGCTGGGGCCAGGCGCCCGCGCAGTGCGCCTGAGGTTGCGCGCAGCCAGTCGCGTTTCAGCGCGCCGACGGATGCCTCGGCGTAGTATGATGGTTCGCAGTCAACGAAGCCGACGCTGCGATAGAGCGCTCTGCCGTCTTGCGTCGCGTCGAGCCAAACGGTCCGCACCCCTTTGGCGTGTTGCCACTCGAGCGCAGCGCGCATCAACAGCCGGGCCAGCCCGCGGCGCTGATAGTCGGCGCGGACGACGACGTTGCCGATGACGCCGGTCGTGTCGGCGGCCAGCGCGCCGACCACCGCGATTGGGGTGGTGGGGGTTGTTCCATCGGCAAGGGGCTGGTCGAGCGCGCCCGCGTGGATCGTGAAGAGGCGCCCGCCGTCCCACGCAAGCAGGGGCCGGAGCAGGCGTTCGCCGCGTTCCCACCACCGCTGCTGGATGCGCAGAGCCGCCAGCCCGGGGATATCGGCGACGGTGGCGATATCAATGCGCGGCGAAGTGGTCACGTAAGCCTCCAGGGGGATGTGTCTCGATACTCAGATGGTAGCACAGCGGACTACCCGGCTGCTATCGCCCGTCGTCAGCGAGGGCTTGCCATGACGTCGGATGCTAGCTCGTATTCTGTCAAATGGGTCAGGTCATTTACTCACCCAAAGGCCAGGTGTTTGTACCCGTAATCCGGGGTAATAAGGGCAATCGCAGCCTGCCCTGGCATCGTTTATGCTTTGATTGGTATGGCCGAACCTAGCAACCCGGCGCGGTGCGTCATTCCTGGTCGCGAAGAAATCGTAGGGCGCCTACGAAATCCGGGTATCAATAGCAGAGGCTGAGCATTCACCTGATTGGTGATGGGCGGATATAGTGCGGAGGCGGTTGTGCGTTCGGGTGGATTCACTGGAAACGCGCATGGATATGTCTGGAGGGATGACGCATGATTTGGGCGCGAGCTGTGCATTACTGGCTCTGGTTTGGGTTATTTGGTGGTTTATCTACCTTCGTGATATTGCGGACGCGAGGAGTACCCGATCCTGAGTCGCTCTGGTTATTGATCACAGGCGCAGTGGGCGTGGTAGTGGGCAGTACCGGTCTGGCGGGTCGATTCGCACGCCCATTTGACACGGTTATTGGGCTGCTGTTCATGTCGTTGGGCATTCTCGGACTGCTCCACCAGATAGGCTACATCGTCGTACCCGCGAATGCCAGTTCGGTTGATACCGCCAATACGGTCAACCAGACGGCCATCCTCGGGTTGAGTCTGACGCTGCCCTACGCGCTGATCCACACGCTGCTTGGCGTGACTTCGCTTAGCCATGGCCTGCGGGCGGGGAAAGCTGGCGCCGTCTCTGAGGCGCACAGTCGCGCCGCTTGAGCCTGAGCCGTATTACTCTAACAGGTCGAAGATGCGTCCACCTTCACCGCATTGTGAAGGCGGCCATCTTCATCCACATTCGCCCGGATAGTGATTGCGCCTCGCCACAACTGCGGGAAGCGGCCCCAGACCATACCACCCTGCTACCTCCTCTCGACGCCAACGCCGCTCTCGCCTGCCGGAAAGTCGCCTGAGAAGCTCCGCCTGTTCCCCTTGATTGGAGCGACACGCCTCTGAGCGCGCGCGCGGAAAAGGCGCCTGGCGCTCAATGGCTCGCAACTGAATCTGCCTGGGCTAGCGCCGCCAACTCAGTACTCGAACGAATAGCTGCCTGGCCGTGGCGCCGATTGTGCGAACCTCTGGTACCGAACTGACAGAGTGTGGTTGAGAGACATACGGAATGCTGCCAGTTCGGTAAGGAGGCAGACATGGCTAACACCATGGAGGCGCCAGCGGAGACTCCCGCTCCTGAGAAGCAGAAGCGGAAGCCGCACATTGGGCGGAGGGCCTTTCTCGCCACCGCCGCCACAGTCACTGCCTGTGGGGCAGGCGCACTGGCCGCGCCAAAGGTGATTCCCGCGTTGGAGTCGAAGGCGCAGGAGATGGGGCGAGATGCCCTGCTCAACGAAATCGGCAGCCTGGAAGGCGTCTCGCTGGATGCGGCGATCCGGGCCGCGGAGATTACACGTGCGGCGGTGCAGGTCCTGGTGTTGCCGCTGGCGCGATTCTTCTCCCTGATGGGTACCGGCGCATTGGCGCTGCTGCTCGGCGCGCTGGATCTCGCGCGCAAAGCGATGGCGCTGTTGCATCTGAACACGTCTGTGCTCGATGCGTTCCGCGATGTCGTGGCCAGCTGGCAAAGAGGCATTGCTTCGCTGCCCATTGCGCTCGATGCGTATACGACCGCCGATATCAACAGCGGCGAGAAGTATCTGCGCGCGCTCAAGCAGATGGCGGAGCACCCACACGTTGGATGACGATCAGGACGACCAGGACGACCAGGACAATCAGGATGAATGCGGCGAGAGCCGGGCGTTGAGGTAGGTGCGCTGGGATGCGCGCCTGGTATGTGATTGGTATGTTGGGAGGCATGAGTGATGTTGTCGGTGCGAAGCGTACATTACTGGCTCTGGTTTATTCTGTTCGGCGTTGTTTCAAGCATGGTGCTCTGGCGGACAGTTGGGCATCTCGATTCCGAGGCAATCTGGCTGCTGGTGACAGGCTTGCTGGGCCTGCTGTTCGGCCTGGGTGGGCTGGGGCTGCGGCTCGCGCGCCCATTTGACCTGATCATCGGGCTGCTCTTCACGGGGGTGGGCCTGCTCGGTATGCTGCACAACCTGGGCTACAATCTCGTCCCGGCGGATGCTAGCGCGGCGAATGCGGTGGACCAGACGGCCATCATCGGGTTGAGCCTGGCGCTGCCGTATGCGCTGATCCACACGATGCTGGGCCTGACCTCGCTGAGCCACGGCCTGCGCACGCGGGCGCACAGCCCCTCCGTCGTGGTTGAGCCAGTCAGCTCCGCCGCCTGAACAATCGCCTCGCAATCTCCTCTCTCGGATGGACGCCCGCCTTCACAACGTCGTGAGGGTGGGCGCTTGCGTTTGCAATACAATGGCTATTCGGCTGACAGCGCCCGCGCCACCTCCGGTACATCCGCCAGCGGCACGATGCGCGTCTCGCCGCTCCGGCGGACCCGTAGCTCTGCGCCGCCCGCCGCCAGCGAACGCGCGCTCACCGTGATGCGCACCGGCATGCCCAGGAGGTCGGCGTCGGTCAGCTTGACGCCCGCGCTCAGGTCGCGGTCGTCGTAGAGGGTGAACTCCGCGCCAAGCGCCGTATAGAGCGCCTCAGCCGCTTCTCGCGCCGTCGCGTCGTTGCCCGCCGCCAGCAACGAGAACGCATACGGCGCGATGCTCGACGGCCAGATGATCCCGGCGTCGTCGTGATGCTCCTCCAGCACGCAGGCCAGCATCCGCGTGATGCCCAGACCGTAGCAGCCCATCACCAGCGGCTGCGTCTCGCCCTGCTCATCGCGGAAGGTGGCGCGCATCGTCTCGCTGTACTTCCATCCCAGCTTGAAGATGTTGGCCGCCTCGATGCCACGCCGCGTCTCAAGCGTCCCGTCGCAGGTGGCACAGCGCATGCCCGCCGTCACGGTGGCGATGTCGCCGGTCAGGTCGGCGTTGAAGTCGCGTCCATAGCTGACGCCCGCAAGGTGGTAGTCCGGCTCGTTCGCGCCCGCGACCAGATTGGTCGCGCCGACAACCGACTCATCGGCGACCAGCGTCATCGGCGCATCCAGCGTCAGCCCGACCGGCCCGGCGTAGCCTGCCACCAGCCCGTACGCCGCCGACTCCTCCGGCGCGAGCGTGCGCACCGCTTTCACCCCCAGCAGATTGCGCAGCTTGATATCGTTCACCGCGCGGTCGCCGCGAATCAGCGCCAGCGCCAGCCGCTCGCCCGTCGTGTAGAAGACCGCCTTGAGCGTCTGGTCCGCCGTGCAGCTAGCGGCCTCGCAGAGCGCAGCGATGGTGGTCGCGCCCGGCGTATGCAGCCGACGGAGCGGCGCGGCCTTGCCCTGGGCCGCCGGTTCGCGCGCGGCGACGGCGACCTCCTGGTTGGCGGCATAGCCACAGTTCGGGCAGACGAGCAGGGTATCCTCGCCGCCCTCGGCCAGCAGCATGAACTCGTGCGACTCGTAGCCGCCCATGATGCCCACGTCCGCGCCAACCATCAGTATCGGCAGCCCGACCCGGCGGAAGATGGCGTTGTAGGCGGCGACGATCTGCTCGTAGGTGGCGTCGAGGTCGGCCTGGGAGGCATGGAAGCTGTAGCCGTCCTTCATCAGAAACTCGCGCAGACGTACCAGGCCACCACGCGGGCGCGGCTCGTCGCGGAACTTGGTCTGTAGCTGAAAGACCAGCTGCGGCAACTGGCGGTATGATGTGATGACCGAGCGCGCCAGATCGGTGACGGACTCCTCGTGCGTCATCGCCAGCACCATCGCGCGGCCACCCGCGTCGTCGAAACGCGCCAGTTCACTGCCGATGGCGTCATACCGTCCGCTCTCGCGCCAGAGTTCCGCCGGTTGCACGACCGGCAACAGCAGTTCCTGGCCGCCGATACACTCCATCTCCTCGCGCACGATGGCCTCGATGCGACGGATAGCCCGGTAGGCCAGCGGGGTCAGGCTATAGATGCCCGCCGCCAGCCGCCGCGCCAGCCCCGCGCGCACAATCAGCCGGTGGCTCGGCAGCTCGGCCTCCTCCGGAGCCTGCCGCTGGGTTCGCAACATCATCTGTGACATGCGCATGATCGCTCTCTCCTTTCAACCCATCTCGAAATGTTGCCAACAAAAAACACCCCGTCCTAGCAAGGACAGGGTGTTGAAGACCTGCGGTACCACCTTTGCGAGCCGCGAGAACGCGGCCCCTCTGCCGCACGCCACGATGCAGGTGAAACCGGCGCCATGGGATGCGCGGCCCGTGATAACGGTGGGCCACCGGGACGGCTCGACGCCGCCAGCTCAGGAGTGGGTTCGCCGCGACGCTGGCTACCGGTCTCGCACCATCCGACCGGCTCGCTGCCTGCCGCGCTCGACGGCTACTGGTCTCCCTCAGCTTCTTCGCGCTCTTCTGTTGTTGCGCGCAGTATACGCCCGCCAGTGAGACGAGGTCAAGCGATGGCTTGCATCGCCGCGACGACGCGCCCTATCGCCTCGGCTTTGGGATACGGCTGACCGCCAGGAAGCTCGATGCGCTTGAAGTTTTGCAGGAAGAGCCAGATGTCGCGCTCGTTGACGGGAGCGGCAAGGACGGGAAGAATCGTGCGGGTGTTCTCGCCGCGATAGAGGTTGTACGCCCAAAGCGTCTCCTCCGCGACCCACTGCGACTGGATTGCGCTGGGCGAGAGAATGACAACGAAGATGGACCGCGCACGCAACTCTCGCTCTATTGTCGGGGTAAGCTGGCCCGACCCCATGTTATGCTCATCGTACCAGACGTTGGCTCCAGCAGCGCGCAACGCAACTACGAGCTCCTGGCAAAACGCGGCGTCCTTGTGCGAATGGCTCACAAAGATGCGCAGATGCATGAGTTGGGTTGTAGTTGCCGTATTTACGTGTCCAAAGGAAGCGCCAAACGGGATTGGTGGCCACCTCTTGTCGTGGATGAGTCTGTTCAACGCTGCTTCGGCATCCGCGGTTGGAATGCCTTTCTCGTGTGCCTTACGAAAGAAAAGCTCGGCTTGCTGAGCGGTAATCCTGCCATCTGCCTTGCCCAACCGCTCGATGTCCGCAAGCAGGCGATCCAGTGGCTCCAGGCGCAGGGTGGTGTCGTAGCGCTTGCGCTGTTCCTCATTAGTGAAGATGACCATTGCCTCGCCAGCCAGATGCTTGCGCGCTATATTGTCTGGACCTTTGTCCATACTATCGAGCATGCGCTTGTACAGGTCGCTGGCAGCGGCCAGCAAGTCAGATGAAAAGCTCTCGGGGCCAAGAGGGTGTACAGGTGGATTGAATCCTCTGGCAGCCTCCGTCCTCAGCAGCGTATAGAGTGAACTCTCACCCAGGAGTATCAAATCGGCCCGGATACGTCGCGCCGTTGCTGGCTCGATCTGTTCTGGCTCCGCGCTTCTAGTCTGCTCAGCATCCGCATGTATCGGTATGCCCAGGCGACTTTTCAGGTCGTTTTCTGAGATGACATCCGCGTAGTCCTTGAGGAGGTCATCAAAGGCTTTACGCGAGAGGGATGGAGCCGCTCGACGGTACTCGATGTCCGAATCGAGGTGCGCCAGCCGCGCCGCCTTGCGCACCTTATACTGCGACCTTGCATTCGTCGCCTCATGATATCGCAGCGCGGTATCGGTCATCACGTCCTTGATTTCTTTGACCCATCCCAGGTTTTTACTGGCGGCGTTCTTTACGT
>JAICKD010000768.1 GCA_025928125.1 Ktedonobacterales bacterium | reverse complement strand
ATCGCCGTCTGCGCTCTGCTGGATAAGGTGAAGGCGCATGGCGACGACATCATTCAGCCGCAATACACCGGTTTCAACATCCCCAGCCGCTTCGTCGTCGGCTATGGGCTGGACTACGCGCAGAAGTACCGCAACCTGCCGTATATCGGCGTGCTCAAGCCAAGCGTGTATACGGAGTAAGATGGCGGCTGGCGGTTAAACACCGCCTGAACTGCCTCGCTTTCGCGCCGCCGCGAAGTCCGCGCAGGTGGACTTCATATCGTTGCACCATAGGAGACGACTGTTTTCCTTCCTCTCAATGAGTAAAGTAGTTGCAGTAAAGTAGTATTGAGTCCGGTATTGATACTGTTGGCAAATGCGGATCAAGCGACAGCTAATCGCGCAAAGGGCGAGCGCCGCGTGGTGGCTGGGAGATGGCCGCCGAGCCACTGGTGAAGACGGCAAAGATTCATGGCAGCCGCTGTCGCCACATCTTGCACCTGCGTCTTGCGCAGTCCGCGATAGCGCGCCTGACGTAGTCCGTAGGCACGGACGCCCTGTGAGAAAGCACCTTCAATGCCAGCGCGCTGGGCGTAGAGCGCCGCGAAGTCGTTGGTCTGTTGTCGCGACCGCGCGACCCCAAGCAGGTCATGCTCGGCACGTGTGTGGAGCGTGAGGGCGCGTGCGCCGCCGCCCGTCCTGGCGCGGGTGCAGCGCGCACGGGCCGGACAAGGCAAGCAATCTGCTGGATCAAAGGTCACATGGATCGAGGCGCGCCCACGTGACGAGGTCGTCTCAGACCAGCCGGCACTCACTCGTCCTTGGGGGCAGATGACCTGACGGCGATCCCAGTCGATCTGGAAGCGCTCAATGGTGAATCCATCGGGAATGCGGCCCTGCCATTGGCGGTCATTGTAGACTGGCCCGACGAGATCAATCTGGTAGCGCGTCTGGCTGCGCGCCAGGTTGCGGACACTCGTATAGCCCGTGTCAACAAGCTGCTGTGCCGGGAGCAGGTGGCGCTCGGCCAGCGACTGCTGAATGGCAAGCAGTTGTTCGACATCATGGGCCGGAGCGACGGTGGTGTGTACCTGCGTGATGAGATGGGGACTATCCGCATCGCAACTCTCGGTGAGATGCGCTTTGTAGCCGACCCAGTGGCGGCCGCGCTTGACGGCATAGCGCGCCTCCAGTTCATAGGGCGACTCCAGGATCTTACTCGCCGTGGGCAGGGCTTTTGGGTCGCACAGCGCGAACCCTCCGTCGGGTGTCCGCGTGACCTGTTGATCCCAGATGCGGCGCAGCACCGCCACTTCGGGGGCCTGGCGCGCTCGCTCAGGCGCATCGGGGGCATCGACGGCGTCCAGCACGCGCTGCCCGTCCGCGCCGACTTGGGCGACATAGAGGCGTCGCGCCGACTGCCCCTTGGGCAGCCGTTCCTCTTCAATGCGTCGTCCATAGCGGGCAAACCAGCTCGCCTCGACCTGCTGGCTGAGCCACTCGGGAGCGACCAGGGCCAGCGCATTCAGGGTCGCACGCAGGGTCTCCGCGACGCGTTCGAGCCGATGCAGCGTGCGGACAGCGGCCAGCACATGGGTGGAATCCGTGCGTTGTTTGCCGCGCGCTTTGAGATAGCCGCGCTGCGTGCAGGCGTCGAGCAATACATCGAGCAGGCGCTCTTCCGCCGAGCCTGCGACGAGCCGCGCGCGGAACTCCGATAAAACGGAGTAATCGAACCCCGCGTCGGTCAACTCCAGCCCGAGTGCATACTTCCAGTCGATGCGCGCACGCACGGCGTCGGCGGCCTGACGATCAGCAAGCCCTTCCATAAATTGCAGGACAGTGACCAGCGCAAGACGCCACGGCGGCACGACCGGACGTCCACGCCCCGCAAACAAATCGGCGAACTGCTCATCATCGTAAATGCTCCCCAAGAGATCCCGCATCTGCATGCAGATGTTGCCCCTCGGAAACGCCGCGTGGGCTATGCGCGCCGTCTCCTCAGGAATCGGGGTGATAGGCGTCGGATGCAGCGTCATGGCGGATTCACCTCCTTCTGGGTACGCCCACTCTACACCCCGCGCGGCCCTCCGCTGCTAGCTTGCCATGAATTTGCCAACAGTATCAATAGCGGACTCAATACCTT
>JAICKD010000843.1 GCA_025928125.1 Ktedonobacterales bacterium | reverse complement strand
GAGCCAGAGCCGCACGACCGCCTCAGCGCCCAGGTCGTCCCACGCGACTGGCTCCTGCTTGCGAATGCGCCGCGCGAGCAGGGCGCCAGCGCCGCCGACCGCGCCGAAGTATACCGCCTGGTGGCTCTGGATTGCCCGCGTCACGTCGCGCGAGCGTCGCCCTTTGCCGATCATGCCGCGCAGCCCGAGCGCCAGCAACTCAGGCGTGAAGGCGTCCATCCGGTAGCTGCTCGTCGGCCCGGCGGACCCAATCACCTGGCCAGGCTGTGCGGGCGATGGCCCGACATAGTAGATAGTCTCACCTGCGATCTCGAACGGCAGTGGCTCTCGGGCGGCAAGCAAATCGTGCATGCGCTGGTGCGCGGCGTCACGCGCGCCAAGCACCGGGCCGGTGAGCGCAACCTGGTCACCGGCGCGCAATCTGGCGACGCGCGCGGCATCCAGCGGCAGGCGCAGCGCAGCGCGGGGAGATACCTGACCCATGCGCACTCCTCCTGACCAGCCGTGCATCGCGTGTAGAGACAGCGCGGCTACAAATCGAACGCTAGATGTCTGGTCGAGTGACAACTCATATTGACCGCCACCGGCAGACCAGCGATGTGGGTAGCGCCGACCTTGATACGCAGGCCGAGCAATGTGGTGCGACCACCGAAACCCTGGGGACCGATGCCCATAGCATTGATGGCGTCGGTGAGACGCGACTCCATGTCGGCAAGATACGGATCAGGATTCGGGGTGTCGAGCGGCTCCAGTAGCGCCTCCTTCGCCAGTTCCGCGACCCGCTCGAAGTCGCCGCCGATGCCCACGCCGACGATGAACGGCGGACACGCCTGCGGTCCAGCGACGCGCACCGACTCCAGGATAAACTGTTCTGCCCCGGCCTGGCCGTCCGAGGGCTTGAGCATCGCCAGTCGGCTGCGATTCTCGGCGCCAAAGCCCTTCGGCAGAATGTCCACGTGGACGCCTTCGCCGGGTGTCAGGCGATAGTGTACGATGGCGGGCGTGTTGTCGCGGGTGTTGACACGCCGCAACGGATCAGCGACAACCGAGAAGCGGAGATAGCCTTCGCGGTAGCCCTGGCGAATGCCATCGTTGATCGCCGCTTCAACTTCACCGTCAACCCAGTGAACGTCCTGGCCAAAGGTCAGATACACCACGACAAGGCCTGTATCCTGGCACATCGGAATATGCTCAGCCTGGGCGATAGCGGCATTCTCCAGCAGGTCAGCGATGACGGCGCGCGCCACCGGCCCCGTTTCCTGATTCTGCGCCTCTTCGAGGCGCCGCTGGATATCCGGCGTCATGACGGTGTTGGCGAGGATCACGGCGTCACGAATCGCGGCGGAGAGCCGTGTAACGGAAACCTCGCGCATAGGTTTTTGCTCCTGACGCGCTGACTGCGCCATCCAAACGCAGGCGCCGCCGCAGATCGGGCAGATCGGGCCATCTGTCGCGGGCAGATGCGGCTATTATACCCTCTGGCCTATTCATCGCACTGTGATGTAGGCGCATGTACATGCAGTATAGCGCGTGTATGACACGCAGGGCTATTGCGATCCTGTGGCATACGCGAGACTGATAGGGAATCTGGCGTGGCCGCTAGCGATGGCGCCAGACCTCACCCCCCGCCCCACTCCGGCGGGGAGAGGGGAGCAGGCGGTTTCCCCCTCACCCGGTGGGGGAGGGGGCCCGGGGGGGGGGGCGCGCCTGGCGCCCCGGCCAACACCGCAGGTGG
>JAICKD010000695.1 GCA_025928125.1 Ktedonobacterales bacterium | reverse complement strand
TGCCAATGGTCATCAGGAGATGCTGTTTCGCTTCCGGGTGGCCGATGAGCCCGAGGCGCAGGCGCTGGTCCATCTAGGGCTGGGTGAGGCACGCCGCCAGCTTGGCGATACCGAGGCTGCGCGGCAGGCGTTCGCCGAGGCGCTCCGGCTCTACCAGGAATGCGACGATCCGCTGGGGCAGTCCGACGCGTTACGTGGCCTGGCGAATGCGCTGGTCGAGCAGGGAAGCGCGGAGGCGCGCGAGCGGTTCGCGCAGGCGATCAAGTTGGCTGAGCGGGTGGGCGACGCCATGGCCGATGCGTCTGAGCGCGCGGACTTCTTCGATATGCGCGCGGCGCTCTATGCCGACGCCGTCGCCGAGGCGGCGCAGGGACACGATGCGGAGCGGGTCGGCGCGCTCGTCGAGGATTATCGCGCGCGCGGGAGCAAGAGCGGACGGCTGGCGCTGGCGCAACGTATTCAGGAGTTCGAGCATATCATTCCGGTGCGGAGCGCCGACCTGACGCCAGAGGAGGCGGCGCACAACAAAACGGTGGCGCGCATTTTGGGCGATGCGCGCCGGTCGCTCAAACGCTGATTGGGTGGCGTCTCAGGGGGCGGTCAGTCGTGGCAGCCGCAGCCGCTCCCGCCACAGGCGCAGCCCCCACCATACTCACCTTCTGAATCGCCATAGTCATCACCGTAGTCGCCGAAGGCATCGCCCGCGGCGACAGCGCGAGGCCGAGCGAACACCGAGAGCAGCTTGCGCACACGCCCGCCATGGCAGCGCGCGCAGACGATATCGTCCGCCTCGGATGCATCATAACTGACCAGCAATTCAAACTTGCTCTGGCAATCTGAGCAGTAATATTCGTACAGCGGCACCCTGATTCCCCCTCATCATAGCTCACGGACCTGTCTTCAGATTATGGAACATCCATCGCGCGAAAACAATGCGTGACTCTCTGCGTTTCTGTGCGTTGACATCATTAAAGCCAGGCTGCGTGGATGTCCATCTTTCCAAACGACTTGTGCGCTGATGGTGATACTGGCACTCTTGCAAGCAGGTGGCCCACGCACGGACTATGCCCACGATTACACAGATACCAGGCACAGATACCAGGCAACAGGTAACAGACGACAAAGGAGTAATTGCCCCGATTGGATGAATGTGGAGGGAGCATAAATGACATATCGTCACGAAGTTCAGGGGCTGTTTCAGTTCTTATCAGCGGATACATGGTTGAAGAAATGCGAGGTTGCGCAACGGAGTCTCGCGTATCTGTCCTTCATGCGTGAAACGCTGGAACAGGAGGTTGGCCTGGCGGTTCAGCGTCGCGCCTTCAAAGACGCCCGCATCCTGGCCGCGCATATCTCCTTGCTCGACAACATCCAACAAATCGGGCTGGCAGCTGTCCAGGCCGAGATCGTGCGCACAACGCGCTGCCGCGACTACACCGGCAACTGATAGCGATGGACGACGACGCGCACGGGCTTCTCTTCGGTCGGCCAGATGCGCTCGTAGTCTGTCGATTCGTCGCGCCAGCCGCGCGCAGCCGCCGCCTGAACGAACGCCCGCGAGACGAGCCGCCCCGGCTCCGCCAGCCAGAACGCGCCGCCGGGCGTGAGGAGCCGTGGCACGAGATCGAGCAGCGGCTCCAGATCGTCCTGCTCGTAGAGGATGTCGGCGGCCAGCAAGGCGTCATACGGCGCGCGCGCCACGCAGGCCGCCCTGCCAGCGGACGTCCGCCAGTTGAGCAGCAGGGTGCGGGGCTGCCGCCCGGCATTGCGCAGGGTGTTGTAACGGCAGAAGAGCAGCGTCTCGGCGAAACAGTCGGCCACCGAGAGCGAGGCGCCGGTCGCAAGCGCCGCGATGGCGGTCGTACCCAGGCCACAGCCCAGTTCCAATGTGCGCTTGTCGCGTAACGTGTCAGGATGGGTCAGCAATGTCTCGGCCAGCGCCAGCCCGCTGGGCCAGACGAGCGCCCAGTACGGCAGGAGACCACCGCCCGTGGCGGTACGCCGTGCGGAGGTCGCCGCGTCGTCAGCGTCCTCCGGCGTCTCGCCTGAGCCGGTACGCTGGCCGGGCAGGACGCCACGAGTGGCGAGCAGGTTGGCCGCCAGCTTATCGAGTGGGGCGTCGGGATCGGCGGGCATCGCCAGCGCCCAGCGCCGCGCCGCGCCCGCGACATCGAGAGGCAGATCGCAGACGGCAAACAGACGCTCCATACGCAGCCGCAGCCGTTGCAGGGTGGCGAAGGTGGTGTTTGGAGCGTTCATCGGCGGCGCCGCTACGATTGCGCGGTCTGGCCGGAGATCGCCGGTAGTGGCGCGGTATCCCCCGAGGGAATGACGCCCTCTGGCAGCGCGACCGCGAAGACGCTGCCATGCCCCGGCACGCTGGCTTGAAGCCAGACATCGCCGCCCATCGCGCGAACAATCTGGCGGCAGATATAGAGGCCCAGGCCAGTGCCGCGAATCTGGCTGATCTTGGCGGACTCCAGCCGCGTGAAGCGCCCAAAGAGATG
>JAICKD010000147.1 GCA_025928125.1 Ktedonobacterales bacterium | reverse complement strand
CGATGTTGCGCTCGGACCCGGTCAGCAGGTTATCGATACACCAAACCTCGTGATCTTCCTGGAGCAGCCGAGCGCACAAATGAGATCCTATCAGACCCGCTCCTCCGGTAACGACGACCTTCAACAGAAACCTCCCCAGGATTGGTCAGATACCAGCGATGTCGGTTCAAATACGACCGCACATCGTACTGTTCCTGATTTTACCGTCTCGGCTGATTGAGCGCAACGTGGCTACCCTATATCGGCAAAAACTGCGCTTTGTTGCTATGTCGGTTATGGGCGTTCAGATGGCTGCCTGTACCAAGCGCCATGCTGCCTATCGTCATCTCAGAGTGGGATCCTGGCTATGGTACTCCTGAGCCGCAAGTGGTCACAGATGCGCTCGACAGGTATACTTGTTGTCTTAGCAGGGACCGAACGGGCATACAGGATACCGCTATTGCTGCCCGTGCGTCTTATGTACTGTGATGTTAGCCCGCGACTTCAGCGCGCACGCCGAATATGAATCAGCACAGCCGCGGGCGCGTCGATGTGCGTAACTCGCTAAATCGCTCTCGTAGACTGGTCTTATTACTCGCATATACCCGCATGGAGGAGTGGAATCGTGGACAACACAGGACGTACTCCCGTACCCGGCGACAACCCAGGCGAGCCTCCCGACGAAAATACCCTCGATTCGAGCAATTCTTCAACTGATTCGGTAATTCCGTCAGAGCTACCTGCAATTGAAGACGAGCCAACACAGTTGCTTGAGGCGGAAACACAGCTCTTGCCGACGTACGCGGGCCAAGAGGACGACTTAGGACCAGTCCAGGTGCCGGTGGTCTCCAGTATGGCAAGCGCCCAGGACGAGCCGAGCGAGCCAGATGTTCCAGACGAAATCGAGAACGTCGAAGATATTCCCACACAGATCAATACATTCGACGAGCCACCAGCTACGAGCTATAGCGACTACCCGGAAGAAAGTGTCTATGGCGGCCAGGACGATGTTGTCGAAGACTACGAGGACTATACCGAACCAGATGACGACGCGGGCGCCCAGGGCGGGATTGCGGCATGGGATACGTACGAAGAACGCGCCCCCAGCTATTACATCCCTCCCTCAGTCTCGCCGCGTCGGCTGCAAATGTCACGCCGTCGTCGCCGTTACATCTTCTACATCCGCCACTCGGTGCGCGCCCGTCAGGCAGCGCGCAGCAACGCGCTGACACGGCTCGCCTGGGCCTCAGCTATCGTGACCGGAGCGATCATCCTTACCCTGCTGACTGGCTCCATTGGGATCGCGGCATCATACTACCAATCCCAGCAGGCTGTCGTCACATCGCTCAACCGCACAGTTTCATCGCACGACAGCGTGCGCATCTACGATAGCACGGGCATCCTGCTCTATCAGTTCTCCGACTATGGCGCGCAGCATAGCATCTCGCTGGCGAACGTACCCATCTCGGTCGTCAATGCCACCGTCGCCATCGAAGATCGCTCGTTCTGGGTCAATCAAGGCATTGATTTCACCTCCATTGTCCGGGCAGCTATCGCCGACATTCAGACAAAAAGCATCAACCAGGGCGGTAGCACCATAACCCAGCAGCTCATCAAGCAGAACGTTCTCAACAGCAATGAAACATTCGACCGCAAGCTGCGTGAGGCGATTCTCTCGATAGGTATGACTATGTCGGGCGCGTATAGCAAGAGTCAGATTCTGGAGATGTATCTGAACTCCATACCATATGGCCAGGAGGCGTATGGCATAGATGCGGCGGCGTCCGCCTATTTTGGCTACCAGGATGACCCGGTCACAGGCGAGTCAGCGGCGCAGCAACTCGACCTCGCGCAGTCATCGATGCTGGCAGGTATTCCGCAAAATCCGAACACCAATAATCCGCTGCTACACCCGCAACATGCGCACGACCGCCAGAAAGACGTGCTCAATTCGATGATCGTGGCTGGCTACATTACCCCGGCCGAGATGGACGCGGCGCTGAAAGAATCGTCTTCGCCGAACTTCTTCCATCCACAGGCGTCGACGAAGAATCTCGCGCCGCATTTTGTCAACTTCGTCGAAGACCAGCTCTCGACCATGTTGCAGACCGGTCAGCTTCACCTGACACGTTCCGGCCTCAACGTCTACACCACCCTCGATATTGGCCTGCAAGACAAAGTGCAGCAGGCGATGAAAGATCACCTGTATGGCAATGATCGTGACGACTATGGCGGCCACATCCGCAATGACCACCTGACGAATCTCGCCGGCATGGTTGTCCAGCATAGCACTGGCGCGATTCGCGTATTTCTGGGTAGTGTCGATTACAACAGCACAACAATCGACGGCCAGTTCAATGTCTTGACACAGGGTCCAGGCCGTGGCCCTGGATCATCATTCAAGCCCATCGTCTATGCCACCGCATTCTCCAAGGGCTGGTTCCCTGGCATGTCCATCGCGGATATGCCCACAATCTTCTGGGACAACGGCCAGGAAAAGCCCTACAATCCGCTGGACTTCAACTATAACGAGTTCTGGGGCAACATCACCCTACGCACCGCGCTGCAAAACTCGCTCAATATCCCTGCGGTCAAGGTGATGCAGTTCGCGGGTGTGGATGATGTGCGGACCATGGCGATGCGCATGGGAATCACCGACTGGAGTGGCACCTGGGGGCTTTCGTCGGTGCTCGGCACGCTCGATGTACATCCGTACGAGATGGTGCAGGCGTATACGGTCTTTGCCAATTATGGTCAGTACATTCCGCTGTACGCGATTGACAAGATCACCGATAGCTCGGGCGATACCCTCTTCCAGTACACGCAGCCGCGTCCAATTCAGGTGATGACCCCGCAGGTGGCCTTCCTGGTAACCAGCGTGCTCAGTGATAACTTCACGCGCGCCAAAGACTTCGGCGCGTGCAGCCCACTCTTCCTCGATACAACACTCAAAGGCGGCGATTGCCAGGCGTACCTGCGCCAACGACCGCCCGGCGACCCCACCGGTCAGGCTACATGGCCCTCGCCCAACGCCTGGCCAGCCGCTGCCAAGACAGGTACCGGCGAAAACTTCAAAGACGACTGGACCCTTGGCTATACCATGGACTACACCGCGGGCTTCTGGGGAGGGAACAACGACCACACGCCGATGTATCACATCGACGGCATCACTGGCGCCGCGCCTATCTGGCGTAAAGCTCTGCTGTATGCCGAACAGGGCAAGCCCAAGACGCCGTTCCCAGTTCCGTCCGGCGTGCAGAAGATTACGTATTCGTCAGGTGGAGTCACGTCGACAGACTGGATCATCACTGGCGTGACGCCGCCGAAGGATATTGGCAACGCTGGGCCAACTCAGCTTCCCTGCATCGTATTCACCAACGACGAGAATAATCCCTGGAGGTACAGCTCTGGCAACTGCCAGGGTATTCTGAAACCCGGTGGGGGTAGCCCCTATAGACCGTAGGCGTCTATGGCGAAGACAGAAAGGTGCGGGTGAGTAGCCCGCACCTTTCTGTTACAGCCCATTTTGAGGCATATCTGCTGGCTCAATCAGTCTGGCTTGCCAAATTCGTCGAGCGCATCGAGGGTATTGATAAAATCGCGGTAGACATCCAGATTATCAGCGGCCGTCGCCTGCTCGCGTGTGGCCGAATGCGTCTCGTCGAGGTCAGCGCCCTCCTGCACGGTCACGCCCACCTCTTCCATCACGCTGTCAGCCACAAAGATAGGCACCTTCATGCGGACCGCCAGAGCAATGGCGTCGCTCGGACGCGAATCGATTTCTACATGGCGACCGTCAGCGTCAAGCACCAGACGGGCATAAAAAATGTCATCGACCAGATCGCTAATAATGACACTGGATAGCGTGCCGCCCAGCTCGGTGATCACTGTTTTCAGCAGATCATGTGTGAGCGGGCGGGGGGATGAGGTACCCTGGAGTTCCATCGCAATCGAGTATGCCTCTGGATTGGCAATCCAGATGAAAAGATAGCGATCCGTTTGCGCGTCCTTGAGGATCACCACCCGCTGGCTCGTCGCGAGATTAATACGTACACTCTCGACCGACACTTCCACCATGGGTTATGCTCCCTCCTGAAATCCGGTCCTGCCTGGTGAGGTCACCCCAGTACACGACCCCCTCATTTTACATCCCCGCATAACTAGCGCGCAAATGCCACTGACCCTACTAGCGCCTGGTAAGCAGGCGTCACTTCGGCGCATAGGACGCTTCCATCCTGTGATTGGTGACCGTTGGCATCACTCACAACGAACCACCCATATTCATTGGTACGATTTCATAGGCGCGCGGTTAACACCTGTTTTCCCGGTACCTGGGTCGAGCAATACCTGAGTTGTCTCAGGGATGTTGACAGAAAAACATTCTCTCTGCTACACTGTAGAACGTGGGTTCTATGACATTGCCTGTCAGAATGAAATCGGGCATAAGGAGCATCTGCTATGAAGCGGGAAATGAGCGACATCCAGACGCGGATTCTGGATTTTATCGAAGAGTACACCCGTAGAGAGGGCCGCCCGCCTACCAATCGCGAAATTGGCAAGAGGGTAGATATTCATTCGACGGGCCATGTGGATTACCATCTGACGGTCCTCGAACGGAAGGGCTATATTCTGCGCGAGCGCAAGATGAGCCGCGGTATCCGTCTGGCAAACCAGGAGCCTGGTGGGCTTCAGATGTATGGCGCGATTGCCGCTGGCCAGCCCATCGATATCTATGCCGATCAGCAAGAGCCGCCGCTCGATCTCAGTCGCCATCGCCGCGAGTATGTGCTTAAGGTAAAAGGCAACTCGATGATCGACGACTATATCAACGACGGCGACTGCGTGCTGGTGCTGCCAGATGTCGCTGTGAACGATGGCGATATTATCGTCGCCACCCACTTGACCGAAGGCGCAAATGGCGCCGCGACACTCAAGCGCATCTATCGCGAGCGCGACCGCGTTCGGCTGCAACCCGCCAATTCCGAGATGGATCCAATCTATATCTCGAAACACGAGTGGGATGATGAATGGAAGGTTCAGGGTAAGGTGACGGCTGTCTATCGTGAATTCAAGTAACGAGGCTGCTTCTCACTCATCCATTGTGCCTATTCGCTCCGGCCCGCTCCGTCAAGTCGTCCCACCAGCTTGCGCCGCGCGGGTAGCTGTGCTACGCTGCCCGCGACTCTGACAGGCGATTGGCGCCTGTCACTTGTTGGCTTTACCTGGGCAGCCCACCATTGCTGATACCTCTGGCGGCATTGCTCCAGTGTACAGAGCGACGCCGGCCAGGGAGACCCACTTGAGTATCGAGCAGACACTGCTGAACCTGATAGAACACTGGTACCTAACCGCAGGATATGCTGGCGTTGTCCTCGCAATGGCACTCGAAAGCTGTTGTATTCCGCTGCCAAGCGAACTGGTCATGCCCCTCGCTGGGTATATGGTCTTCAAGCATCCAGACCAGTTCTCACTCATCGGGGTCGGCGTCGCGGGCGCGCTGGGATGCGTTATTGGGTCCGCGGTCGCTTATGGTATCGGCGCAGCGGGCGGTCGTCCGCTCTTGCTGCGCTACGGCAAATATATACTCATCTCCAAAGCCGATTCTGATCGCGCCGACCGCTGGTTCGCGCACTATGGCGCGCCAGTGGCTTTCTTCTCGCGATTGCTCCCTGTCGTCCGCACCTACATTTCCCTGCCAGCTGGAATTTCCAGAATGAACTTCCCGCAGTTCCTACTCTTTACATTGCTTGGCTCCCTGCCCTGGACCTTCGCGCTCGCATGGCTGGGCGTGACGTTTGGCGAGAGCTTCCAGAAGGCCGTCTCTGAAATGACCACGGTCTTCCACGGGCTGGATATCCTGATACTGGCGCTGCTGCTGATCGCCGTGGGGCTGTATATCTACCGCCATGTGCGCCACGCGCGCGCAGCCGAATAGCCGCGCGTCTGTCTGCTGCTGCTGTTAATCTCGTGGCTTCACGTCGTACCAGTTGCGGCCAAGCTTGATCTCGACCTGGATAGGCACGCTCAAGACCAGCGCATTCCGCATCGCGCCATCGACAAGCTCTGCCACCAGGTCGACCTCGTTGTCTGGAACCTCCAGCACCAGTTCATCATGCACCTGCAAAATTTGCCGGGTATGAAGACCCAACTCTTCCATCTGCCGCTGGAGGGCGATCATTGCCATTTTGATCATGTCGGCGTTCGTCCCTTGAATGGGCATGTTGATCGCCTCACGCTCCGCCGCCTGCCTCTGCACCACTGGCAGTCCGCTCATATCCGGGAAATAGCGCCTGCGCCCTCGTAACGTCTGCACATATCCCTGAGTACGGGCCTGATGCAGCGTATTCTGCACATATTCGCGCACGAGTGGGAATGTCTGCTCATAGTTGCGAATGAATTCGACTGCCTCGGCATTCCCCATGCCTGTTGTGCGCGCCAATCCAAAGGCAGACTGCCCATAGAGCACGGCGAAGTTTACCGTCTTGGCCAGCCGTCGCTGATCGGGCTGCACCTCGGCCAGTGGTACCTTGAAGAGCCGACTCGCCGTCGCCGCGTGAATATCTTCGCCTGCCTCGAATGCGGCCACCAGGGCGGGCTCGCGCGTCACATGCGCCAGAATGCGCAACTCGATCTGCGAATAGTCCGCCGCGAGGAGATACGCGCCGGGATCAGCGAGAAACGCGCGGCGGATGCGTCGGCCCACTTCAGTTCGGATAGGGATGTTTTGCAGATTGGGGTTCGAGGAGCTCAGTCGCCCCGTCGCCGCAGTGGTCTGGCTGAATGATGTATGCACGCGACCGTCATGCGGGTTGATCAGGTCAAGCAGACCATCCACATAG
Organism: Ktedonobacterales bacterium; assembly: GCA_025928125.1. Classification (GTDB taxonomy): domain Bacteria; phylum Chloroflexota; class Ktedonobacteria; order Ktedonobacterales; family JADMIN01; genus DAHUXT01. The sequence continues at coordinate 619 of JAICKD010000147.1, read as the reverse complement.
GTGGATTTCAGTTTGCTAAGCTGCCGATATTCGAGGAGGTCATCCACGGCGGCGTGCTGCCCGCGCAAGCCATCCAGCACCTCGGCATCCACCGAATAGCCCGTCTTGGTCTTGCGTCCGTGGGGCAGCTTCAGCTCGCCAAACAGCACGTCGCCAAGCTGGCGTGTCGAGTTGACGTTGAATTGATGGCCAACCGCGTCATAAATGTCCTGCACGAGGGCGCTACATTGCTCCTCTAACTCGCCACCCATCCGACGCAAGAAATCCTTATCTACAAGCATGCCAGTCAGCTCCATGCGCGTCAGCACAGGAACGAGCGGCACCTCGATCTCGTCGAAGAGCTGACGCAGGCCGCGCGCATCCAACGCTGGCCCCAGCGTTTGCATCAAACGGAGGGTCATATCGGCATCAGCGCCGGCGTAATCCGCCGCGAGTCGTACCGGAACCTGCGCCATAGTAATCTGATTGCGGCCCTTGCCGATCAACTCATCGATCGGGGTCATTATGATGCCGAGGTTCTCGAATGCCTGCTCCTTCAGGCCGAGGCCACGTCGCCCAGGATTGAGCAGGTAAGCGGCGATCATTGTGTCGAAGCGCAAGCCCCGCACGTCGATCCCGT
>JAICKD010000807.1 GCA_025928125.1 Ktedonobacterales bacterium | reverse complement strand
GTCTGGCAGACGTTCATCGACGACCCGTTCTTCCACACGACGACGACGGGCGGCAATCCGCTGGCCTGCGCCGCCGCGATTGCGACGATCAATGTGGTGCTGGAGGAGGATCTGCCGGGTCAGGCCGCCGAAAAGGGCGACTATCTGCTCGCGCGGCTGAAGCCGCTGGCCGAGCGCTACGATTCGATCTATGATCGCGTCACTGGCAAGGGTCTGCTCATCGGCCAGCACTTCCGCACGCCGGAGCTGGGCTATGAGGTCTCGGCGGGTCTCTTCCGCCGGGGTGTGCTGATCTCCGGCACGCTCACGAGCGCCCAGACAGTGCGTATCGAGCCGCCACTAGTCATCGAGTATGACGAGATCGACGCGCTCCTCGACCGGCTCGAAGATACGCTTCAGGCGATGAGCGCGGCTCCGGTGACGGGCGATGTGCTTCAGTTCCCAGCCGTGGCGTCCGCTGCCCCTGCCCCAGTGGCGACGGCAGCCAGCAACGGACACAGCAAGGCGCACGGGCGGACGCGCCCGGCCTCCAAAAGCGGCGCGCGTCACGCAACGCGCACAGCCGAGCGAACCCTAAGCGAAACCGCTGCCCGGTAGCGGGCTGGCGGCTGAAGTTACGGTAATGCGAGAGTAGATGGTGAAGCGGAGCAGCGTCGAACGATGCCGCATCCGCCTCACCATTTTCATATGCGCTGACAGTATTGACGCGGCGAGACGGGCATGAGATGAGAGAAGAGACGAAGGGGTAATTGAGTGCATATCGTTGTTCTGGGTGGCGGTGGCGCGATGGGGCGCATCACCGTGCGCGCGCTCGCCGAAGACGCGCGGGTGCGGCGGGTGACGGTGGCTGATCTGGGCGAGGCGGCGGCGCAAAAAACAATCGACTGGTTGGAGCAGGGCCGCGAGAAGGCGGTGGCCGCCGCCTGTGATGTGCGCGACGCGGACGGGCTGGCGAAGCTGCTCGGCGGGGCTGATGTCGTCCTCAACGCCACCGATTATCCCTTCAACCTGGATGTGATGCGGGCCGCGCTCGCCGCAAACATATCCTATGCCGACCTTGGCGGTCTCTTCCACATGACGCGCAAGCAGTACGAGATGCACAGCGCGTTTGCCGAGGCGGGGCTGACGGCGGTGCTTGGTATCGGCAGCACACCTGGCATCACGAACATTTTGGCGCGCGTGGCCGCCGACCAGCTCGATACGGTCGAGCGGCTAGATGTGCGTATTGGCTCCGCCGATCTGCGCGGCGGCGATATGTCATTCGCACCACCCTACTCGATCCGTACCATCCTCGACGAGTGTTCGCTCGAACCGATGGTCTTCGCCGATGGCGAGACACACGCCGTCGCGCCGCTCACCGGCCAGGAGGCTATCGTCTTCCCCGCGCCCGTTGGCCAGATGACCGCGATGTACACGCTTCACTCGGAGGTGGCGCTCTTCCCCGTCTCCTTCGGCGAGCGTGGCCTGAAATCCGCATCGTTCAAGATTGCCTTCCCGCCGGAGTTCCTCGATCAACTGCGCCTGCTGGTGGATCTTGGCATCGCCAACACCGCGCCCCTCGCCGTCCGTGGCGCGCGCAAAGGGCAGACAGTCCAGGTCGCCCCACGCGAGGTGCTGGTGGCGCTCTTGCAGCAGCGCGCGAGCGCATTTCCAGCGGGCGAGCCGAACGATTGCGACGTTTTGCGGGTGGTGGCTGCAGGCAGGCGAGGCGATGTACCAGTGGAGTTGACCGAGGAGATGGTTGTGTTACCCTACAAGCCGTGGAGCATCGGCGCCGGTGATCTGGATACGGGCGTGCCGCTGGCCATCGCCGGTATTTTGCTGGCGAGCGGCGAGGCACGGCTGCCAGGCGCGCACGGCGCCGAGCGGGTCTTTGATCCGGCGGCGTTTCTGCGCGAGCTGGC
>JAICKD010000342.1 GCA_025928125.1 Ktedonobacterales bacterium | reverse complement strand
GATGGAACGCCTCACCACCCACCGCACGCGGCAGATCGACCACTACCTGCACACCGCCAGTCGCCGCATCATTGACCTGCTGGTCGCCGAGGGCATCGGCACGCTGGTGATCGGCAAGAACCCGCTGTGGAAGCAGGATGTGCGCATGGGAAAGCGGAACAACCAAAACTTCGTGAGTGTCCCTCACGCGCGGTTCATCGAGATGCTGACCTACAAGGCTGCGCTGGGAGGCATTCAGGTGGTTGTGACCGAGGAGAGCTACACCAGCAAGGCCAGCTTCCTCGATGCCGACCCTCTGCCCGTCTATGATGCGCGGCGTCAAGAGCCGCCTATTTTCAGCGGCAAGCGGGTGAAGCGCGGTCTCTATCGATCAGCGAGTGGGCGGCAAATCAACGCGGATGTGAATGGCGCGTACAACATTCTGCGCAAAGTACTCCCCGACGCCTTGGGCTTCGGCGCTGGCAAGGGGATAGCGGGTGCGGCAGTTCATCCCGTACGGCTCTCCGTACACACGAAGCGCGTGGCCTAAGCGTCATCGTTCTTCGATACTGTATGGTACAAGTAACATGTAGGTTAGACACACATCACGCACGAGCAACGGATTGGCTCGCGTATTTCCCCACTGGTTGACCGCGCAACCCTTCAGGCTATGGCTGACACAAGACTGGCATCAGAAAGGGAAAACGATTCTATGTCATCGGCCTCACAGTCAAACGGCTCTCGGCAGAATTCGGATAACGAGCGCACCGTCGCTCCCGGCCTCCTCACGTCGCTAGAGTGGCGCTGCGTCGGCCCCTATCGCGGGGGGCGCGTCGTCGCCGTCGCTGGCGATCCCAGCCACAGCCACATCTTCTACTTCGGCTCCACGGGCGGCGGCGTCTGGAAGACCGTCGATGGCGGACTCTTCTGGGAGAACGTCTCCGACGGCTATTTCAAGCGCGCCTCTGTCGGCGGCATCGCCGTCGCGCCCTCCGATCCTAACGTGATCTATGTCGGCATGGGCGAGGCCACCATTCGCGGCAATGTCTCCCATGGCGACGGCGTCTACAAGTCCACCGACGCTGGTAAGACCTGGACGCATCTCGGTCTCGAAGATACGCGCAATATCGGCAAAGTGCGCGTCCACCCGACCGATCACAACATCGTCTATGTCGCCGCGCTCGGCCACGCCCACGGCCCGAACGAGCAGCGCGGCCTCTTCCGCTCGCGCGATGGCGGCATGTCTTGGGACCGCATCCTCTACGTCAACGAGAACGTCGGCATCCACGATCTCTCGATAGACCCCAACAACCCACGTATCATGTATGCCGCCGCCTGGGCTGCCCGCCGCAATCCGCACCAGCTTATCAGCGGCGGTGAGGGCTGCGGCATCTACAAATCCACCGATGGCGGCGATACCTGGCAGGAGATTACTCGTAACAAGGGCCTGCCCACTGGTCCCGTCGGCAAGATCGGCGTGGCCGTCTCGCCCGCCCAAGCCGACCGCGTCTACGCCATCGTCGAGTCCAAAGAGAGCGCCGTCTACCGCTCGGATGACGGCGGCGACAGTTGGGAGCGCCTCTGCGACGAGCACGACCTCTCTGGGCGGCCATGGTATTACCAGCATATCATCGCTGATCCGCGGGACCCCAACACCGTCTGGGCGCTCAATGTGCGCTGCTACCGGTCTATCGACGGCGGGCGCACCTTCCAACTGGTAGCGGCGCCCCACGGCGACAACCATGACCTGTGGATCGATCCCGCCAACCCGCGCCGCATGATCCTGGGCAACGACGGCGGAGCCACCGTCACGTACGACGGCGGCGAGGGATGGACCTCACTCTACAACCAGCCGACCTGCGAGTTCTACCATGTCACCACCGATAACCAGACGCCTTATCGCATCTACGGCGCCCAGCAAGATAACAGCACCATCAGCGTACCCAGCCGCTCCTATCAATCGGCCATCGTGCATGCCGACATGATCGAGGTAGGCGGCGGCGAGAGCGGCTATATCGCCGTCGATCCTCGAAATCCCAACATCATCTACGCTGGCAGTTATCAGGGCTATTTGACCCGCTACGACCACGCCACCGGACAACTGCGCGATATCACCGTCTGGCCCGAGCCCGCGATGGGCTCACCGGCCAGTGATGTCAAGTATCGCTTCCAGTGGACCTTCCCAATTCTGCTCTCGCCGCATGATCCGGGCGTGCTCTACGCTACTGGCAATCACGTCTTCCGCTCGACCGACGAGGGCGCGAGCTGGGAGGAAATCAGTCCAGACCTCACCCGCCACGATGCGACCACGCTCGGCCCTTCGGGCGGGCCAATCACCGGCGACAACGTCGGCACCGAGTACTACGCTACCATCTTCGCCTTCGCCGAATCACCAATCGAGAAGGGCGTCTTGTGGGCTGGCTCCGATGACGGCCTGATTCACCTCTCGCGCGACAGCGGCGCCTCCTGGCAGAACGTCACCCCGAATGACCTGTCCGAATGGTCGCTGATCAGCATCATCGAGCCGTCACCGCACGACCCCGCCACCGCGTATGTGGCCGCCAATCGCTACAAGCTCGACGACTTCCGTCCCTATCTCTACAAGACCGACGACTATGGCGCGACCTGGACGAAGATGACCGACGGCATTGCCGACAACGACTTCACCCGTGCCATCCGCGAGGACCCCGAGCGGCGCGGCCTGCTCTTCGCTGGAACCGAAACCGGCGCGCACGTCTCCTTCGATGATGGCGCGCACTGGCAGCCGCTCCAGCTCAACCTGCCCGCCGTACCCATTCACGACCTCACTATCAAGGAGGGCGACCTGATCGCCGCGACGCACGGCCGCGCCTTCTGGGTGCTCGACGACATCGGTCCGCTGCGCCAGATGACCGACACCATGCGCGAGGCGCCTGTCCACCTCTTCGCGCCACAACCCGCCATCCGCTACACACAGTCCGGCGGCTATGGCAGCGGCGCCGCGCCCGGCAAGAACTACGGCTCCAGCGGCCCGTTCATTCTCCCCTATCGCGAGAAAGAGCTGCCAACCGGCGAGAAGACGCGCATCTACCTCGACGCTGGCCAGAATCCACCGAATGGCCTGCTGGTCCAGTACTACCTGAAGGAGAAGCCCGAAGGCGAGGTGACGCTGACCTTCCTCGACGCCGACGAGCAAGAAATCAAGCGCTTCAGCAGCGAGGAGCAGAAGCCTGCCGCCACCGGGGTAGTTGGCGCGTCCGCCGCCGAGGGCGCCGAAGGTGGCGCCGCCGTCCCACCCGCCGCCGAAGAGCCAGCCGAGAAGCCGAAGGGAGAGAAGAAAGAGGAGAAGAAAGAGCCGCGCGTTCCCAAGGACGCCGGGGGCAATCGCTTCGTCTGGAACCTGAAATATCCCGACTCCGTCAAGATCGAAGGCTACGTCGCTGGCGAAGACGCGCTGGCCGGGCCGGTCGCCGCGCCCGGCAACTATCACGTGCGCCTCCAGGTCGGCGATGAGACGTACACCCAACCCTTTGAGGTCCGCAAGGACCCGCGCATTGCCACCAGCGACGAGGATCTGCACGAGCAGTTCGATCTCCTGCTCGCCATCCGCGACCGTCTCTCTGAGGTCCACAATGGCATCAACACGATCCGCAGCATCCGCAAACAGACGGAGGAGTGGGAGAGCCGCACCAAAGACCACGAGATCCACGATCAGGTTGTCAGCGCCGCCAAAGAGTTGCGCGACAAGCTGCTTGCGCTCGAAGGCGAATTGACGCAGGTGAAAGCGAAAGAACGTTCTGACACGATGGACCACCCGATCAAACTCAACGCCAGAGTGGCCACCCTGGCTTCCGTCGTCTCAAGCGGCGAGGCGGCGCCCACCCGGCAGGCGCGTCAGGTCTTTGACGAGCTTTCGGCCCGCGTTGCCGCCCAACTCGAGCGCCTGCGTGCGTTGATTGAGAGCGATGTCGCCGCCTTTAACACATTGATCCGCGAGGCCAGTATTCCGGCCATCGTACCCGCGACTCCCGCCAAAGATCCGCGTGGCAGCAGCGAGGCCGCCGCTACCGAGTCCACTGCCCAGACTGGAGGAGCGCGTAGCCGTGACGCTGGTCGTCGCCGCTCGCCAGGCGATTCAGCGGGCGACGATGAGGGTACGCCTCACACCACGTAAGGCGGAGAGTGTCTCGAATAGCGCCCTTGGCTCGAATGGAACTGGCGCTACCAGGCTGAAGGTCGCGGCAGAATGCAGTCCATATAGCGCATGGACGTAAACTGCCCGGCCTTCGGTCTCGACGCGCCACGCATCGACTGCTCAGTATGATCGCTGTAGATGTGACGCGGATGTGGGAAGGATGAGAGATACATCAGACTCAGATTGGGCGCGCACTGGCGCTAGGCGTTCTCCCTCGCCGCATTCCGTGGCACGATGAGCAGCGGCAGCGCCGTCGCGCCGCGCAGGTGGACATCGAAGTCCGCGCTGGTGTGGAGCGGGAAGCCGCGTTTGCCGTGCGGCGCGAGCGCGATGAAGGTCGCCTGCTTCTGCGTGGCAAGCTCCGCCACCGCCTGGGGAAGATCCTGCTCCGCGATCACCTCCGAGGTGACGGTGAACGGCCAGGCGCCGGTCGCCTCGTCGTGCAAGCGCTCTTCCACCGTGCGCAGGTAGAGCGCGACATTGTCGTCGGCGGGATGGTGTGATGGCGCGTCGGGCGCGAAGGCGCCGATCCAGGCGAGCCGGAGCGTGGCAGTGGTCTGCTCCGGGCCACTCAGCGCCTCCAGCAACTGCTGCGCGGGCGCAATCGCCGCCTCGGCCT
>JAICKD010000859.1 GCA_025928125.1 Ktedonobacterales bacterium | reverse complement strand
GCCGGTGAACCGCGTGCCGGGCAGCGAAATTGGCCCGCCCAGCGGCACCTCGCCCACGAGCGTCGGCCCCTGGTCGCTGGCGTCCAGAATGTAGCACTGGGCATCGGGGCTGCCATCGACGAGATAGAGCTGCGGCGTGTCGGCACTGTTGCCACTCAATAGCCGCGCGAGCGAGAAGTCGCCCGGCAGCGCAAGCTCCTGGCTCAGCGCGCCAGTTGTCGCGCTAAAGCGGCGGATCAAGACGTAATGCTGCTGGTCGGGGCCAGTCAGCGCCAGCGCGTCGAAGAGCCACTGACCGTCGGGCGAGAGCGCCAGCGCGCCATCCAACCCCGTCGCCACCGCCATCTTGCTGATATCGAGATAGGGAATGGCGGAGGGGAACGCCGAGACCGGCAGGCTGCCAGGCGGCGGCGGGAGCGGCACAGATGTCGTATATCCGGGATTCAGGGAGCCGCTAATCGCGCCACTGGCCAGATCCACCACCAGGATATCCGGGACATCGCTCCGTGGATCGGGCATATCCAGCCCAATGTACGCCACCGGTTGATCGAACGCCATCACCAGCGAGGCGCCGCTGACTCCGCTGGGCAGCGCGCGACCATCTGGTAGCGTCAGCGGCGTAATCGCGCTAATGTCGCCAGTCGTCGCATCGAAGATGACCAGCGCCTGACTCCCATCCTTCCCCGGCGCGGTTAGCTCCGCGACAGTCCCTCGGCTCACCTGCACCGCAAGGGGCAACTGGCCGGGCTGGGCGACACGCAGCGTTCCCCCTGAGGCTGGCAGCGAGTGGAGCACCGCTCCGGTGTGTTCATCGACCGCGATGACTTCAGCCACCTGCCACGTTTTGCCGCTGTGGTCGGTGATGGGGATGAGCTTGCTGGTCTCGGCGTAGAGGATTCCGCTGGGCGCCGCCGATGGCACATGGGTCAGCCCATTCTGTGAGCGCGTGGTGACGCCAGCGACCGCCGGAAACAGGAACGCGACCGCCAGGAAGACACCAATGACGACAAGCCCCAGAAAACCCGTCAGCGCGATGGCGCCGCCGCGCCCCATCCTCGCTGTCATGCGCGCCATCTCGTGCAGCGCACGGCGCGAGCGCAGATGCACGCGCACACTATCGCGCAGGTCCGTCATATAGGGTACCGGCTCAGAACCGAGGGAGGCGAGCAGCTCATACGGGGAGCGCAACGCCCGCGAGCGCGCGCTGCACGTCTCGCAGAAGACCAGATGCTCGCGCACGTGCCTGGCGATATCGGGCGGTAGCTCACCGGCAAACTCGGCGACGAGCATCTCGGGATCGAGCGGACACTGAATGGTCTGCGTATGCATGCGCCGAGTCGTCACCCGTGCGATACGCACCGGCGGTGTCATCATCTCCGCCATCCCAGGCTCCTTATAGGTGTACTTTCTTGATAAACAGGCAAACAAAGATGCTTCCCGCGAACAGCGAGCGCAAGCGATACCTCATCTATAATACCGGGTTTGTATAGAGGCGCTCGCCGCGCCGGAGCCAAAAACATAGCCTCTTCCCTGAGGAATGTCCTTCTATGACCGCCAGCATGGGGAGAGGTCCCGCATATATCGCATATATATAGAAACGGAGACGGCGGCAAAAAACCACGCTTCTGGGCGGCATCCG
>JAICKD010000149.1 GCA_025928125.1 Ktedonobacterales bacterium | reverse complement strand
ATACCAAGCGCGATGCGGGGCCAGATACCCTCTGGCGCGGGCGAGAGCGGCGGATATCGATTCAGCAGGCGAGCAAGGGTCCGACGCAATGGGCGCAGCCGTGGGGCATTCCAGCGCGCGCGGGCCGCCGCACGCAGCGACGCGAGAGAATGCGCTACACGGGAGACGACACGAGAGACGACACGAGACCCGAGAACAGACGATGAGGACGGCGTGCGCGACGAGTCGTCCGGTCCTGATGTGTCTGTCGGAGTCATGGGACGCCTCCTACGACTCCGGCGCTGGCTCAGCGGTTGGCGGCTGCACCCGGATGCCTCCAGGTGCAAGGTGGGCGACGGTCACGCAGATCAACTCGGATCCGGTGGTGAGCAGCCGCGCCATGAACGCGATGACCAGCGCCACACCCAGACTGGCGTCCGCGCCGGAGACAAGACCGCACGCTATCAGCAATCCCGCGATGGCGGCTTCGCGGAAGCCCAGCCCACTCGGCGTCAAAATGGCGAGAAAGCCAACGTCCCAGCCCATCGCGTTGATGCCGATGGCCAGCACCACCGCGACAATCGTCGTCGGCGCATCGGTCAGTGAGCGAATCAGCAGATAGAAGCCAACTCCTCCGACGACCCAGCTCATTGCCCAGTAGCCCGTGATGACGAGGAGATCGCGATAGCGCAGCCCCAGCGTCACCGGTTCGCGTCGCATCGTGCGCAAGCCGCGATTCAATATCCCCTGGAGCAGCCTTGGATGCAGCCCGACGAGGAGTAATGGCACGCCCACAAGGCCGATGCCGACGATGACATCTCGAGGTATGACCCGTGTCAGCCCGGTGACATCGGGCCAGAACAGGAGCGATAGCGCGAAGACCAGCGCCGCGGACGTGATCTTGGTGGCCAGCTCGATCACCATGCTCGCCAGCCCGATTGGTTTTGGTACGCCGCGACTCTCAGCGCCAAACACGCGCGCGAACACGTGCCAGACATTACCAGGGATGTAACGCACAAACTCCGCACTCAGGTAGATACGCTGGCTGGAAACAATGTCGAGGTCACTCCCGAGGCGTCGCAAAATGCCGCGCCAGATCAGCGCATAGGTGAGCTCTTGCGCGACAAACAGTAGCAGCGCCGCTACCAGTAGCTCCCACTGCACGTGCCACTGATATTGCGAGAGCTTCGTCCAGCTCGAACGAACACCTAACACAAGGAAAATCAGGATCAGCGCGACCACGACGAGTTGCACCACTCGCTTGTGCGCGCGCAGCCAGCCGACCGCCTGCTGAAGTTTATCCGCGAGACGCGATGGTTTTTGCGCGGCCATCAGTCGAGTACCTGTTTGATGCTGTACTCATCGTCCGGGCGATAAGCGAAGTGACGGATCATCTCACTCTGCAGGCCAGTCAGGATGAAGCTGATACCGAAGACGATCAATAAGATACCCACAAACAGAAGCGGGCGGGTGTGAATCTCCTGATGAGAGCCAATTGGCAGAAAGCGGTCAAGGACGATATAGAGATCAACCAGCACGCCCGCCACCGTCGCCAGCAGCCCTATCGCGCCGAACAGGCGTAGCGGCGTCTGAAGATATTGCATGAGGAAGACGACCATCATCAGATCGAGAAAGCCTCGCAGGAAGCGCCGCGCTCCGTATTTCGACTTGCCAAACTTGCGCTTGTGGTGGCGCACCTTCACCTCGGTCACCCGGAAGCCGCGCTCGTGCGCCAGCACCGGGATGAAGCGATGGAGCTCGCCATAGAGCTTCACATCGTCGAGCACTTCGCGGCGATACGCCTTGAAGCCACAGTTGATGTCATGCAGACGGACACCGGTCGTCACACTGACCATGCGATTGAAGAAGAACGATGGAAAGGTCTTGGTGATGGGGTCGTGACGGGGATATTTCCAGCCAGAGACGAGGTCGTAGCCTTCGTCGAGCTTCTCGATGAACTTTGCCATCTCCTCGGGGTCATCTTGCAGGTCGGCGTCCATCGTGAAGACGATGTCTCCGCGCACATGCGAGAAGCCCGCCACCAGCGCCGGAGTCTTGCCAAAGTTGCGGCGGAAGCGAATCACCCGGACATGCTGGTCCTGCTCGTGCAACGCGGTGAGGGTGGCAAATGACCCATCACGGCTTCCGTCATCCACAAAGAGGATTTCGTACGACTGCCCCAACCGCTCCAGTGCGGCGGTGAGCGCGTGGTAGAGCGGGCGCAGACTCTGCTCCTCGTTATACACCGGCACGACGACTGAAATGCCCAGCCGTGCCTCCTGTACGAGCTCGGGCGCCGTGTCAGGCCGAGGGCTTGTCGAATTTTGCATTGTCCTGCAACTCCAGACATAGGCGGGCATGGCAACGGATTTTTCCATGCTCCATCTGGGAATTATCCCACTCGGCTGCCGCGAGAGTCAACGTAACCGCGACCTTCAGGCAAAGAGAACGCACACAGCGTACCCGCAATATGATACCCTGCTGTTGGCAAGATTGCACATAGATGCGCGGAGATGAAAGTGAGCGGAGTCGATGGCGCTGACGGTGGGTATGCGCGGCGAGGCGTCACTAGTGGTTGGTGAGGCGCAAACCGCCGCGGCTTTCGGCGCGGGGGGGGTGCTGGTGTTGGGAACGCCAGTGATGATTGGTCTGATGGAGAACGCGGCGTGGCAGCTCGTGCAGCCGGAACTGCCTGAAGGTGAATCGACGGTAGGCACGCTGGTGAATGTGCGCCACCTCGCCGCCACATCAATGGGCGGGCATGTGGTCGCCACCGCCGAACTGATCGAGATGGATGACAGGCGGCTGGTCTTCCGGGTGAGCGCCCGCGACGACACCCAACTCATCGGCGAGGGGACACATGAGCGTTTCCGCATTGTGCTAGAGCGTTTTCTGGCGCGATTGCCAAGATCACCCGAGGCCCAATAATTAACGCTTGCGCGCTTGCATCTTGCCGGTGGTGCGATACAATACCACTGCTGAGATAGAATACACAAGCCCATGACACAGACGCCGGGACACATGGTACAGTGTTATCTGTATGAGACGTTGTGGCGCGGATGGCAAGGCGCCGCAGCCGGTGGTTAAACCGCGAGGTGGGGCAGGAGTCAATATGTCGCTCATCAACATGGCGAAACGCGAGATCAACTGTAAGATTGTCTATTATGGCATCGGTCTGAGCGGCAAAACCACGAACCTGCATTTCATTCACCGGACCGTCAACCCGGCGGATGTCGGCGAGATGGTCTCGATTGATACCGAGACCGAGCGCACACTCTACTTTGACTTGCTGCCGCTGGAGCTTGGACGTGTTCACGGGTTCACCATTCGCTTTCAGCTCTACACGGTCCCCGGCCAGGTGCTCTATCAGCAGACGCGCATCTCCGTGCTCAAAGGCGCAGACTGCGTCGTCTTCGTGGCAGACTCACAGGCGAACAAGCTCCAGGAAAACATCGAGAGCTTCAACGAGCTGCGCGAGCAACTGCGGCGAATGGGCAAGCGCCCTGGCGAGTTCCCACTGGTGATGCAATGGAATAAGCGCGATCTGCCGGATATCCTGCCGGTGCCAGTGCTTGAGCAGTATCTCAACCCGTTCCACAGTCCCAGCTTCGAGGCGGTCGCGGTGAATGGCGGCGGCGTCATCGAGAGCCTGCGCGTGGGCATCAATTCAACGCTTCGTCAACTCGACCGCATGTAGTATGCAACCAGGATCGAATGCACCCGCATAACGAATCTCCAGGCGCTACGGGCAAGGAACAGCCAGCCGCCTTGTTGCTTCACCCGCGCTCTTGCGGGTGTCCGCGAGAGTAACGTATTCTCTATCCAACAGCTGCCTACCAGAACGGTCGGCCATAGCATCGGGCTTGATGCAGTCACCCTATTATGTCACTGGAGACTGTCCTGTTGAGTCCGAAACTGCTTGAACGCGAACAATATCTCACAGCTTTGGATAACCTTCTCCACAAGGCCACCCAGAACGCCGGGCAATGCGTCTTGATTGGGGGCGAAGCGGGCATCGGCAAAACCACACTTATCGAGCATTTCGCCAAACTACACCACAATGACGCCCGGTTTTTCTACGGACAATGCGAGGCGCTGTATACACCACGGCCGCTAGGTCCCTTATATGACATAGCTCCATTACTCAATGGAATGATGGATGTTCTCGGTGACCGCGAAGCAAATCGGGCCGCGATATTCTCCAGGTTCTTGAGCGCTCTGCAAGCGATAGCAGCGCCAACCGTAGTTATTATCGAGGATGTCCATTGGGCCGACGAGGCTACTCTGGACATGGTCAAGTTTCTGGCCCGACGCGTACAACAGTCATCCATCCTGATGATCGTGACCTATCGTGATGATGAAATTGGTCCCGATCATCCGCTCTGGTTCGTATTTGGGGACTTGCCGAGCAAAACGACCACACGCATGCGCCTTCCTGCATTGTCAGCGAGTGCGGTACTCCAGCTCGCTACTGAGGCGCGGCATTCCATCAGTCATCTCTATGCGATCACGGGCGGTAATCCATTCTTCGTGACAGAAGTGCTTGCCAGTCCCGATGTGGCTATACCAGAGACCGTTCGTGCGGCTGTGCTGGCTCGATCATCGCGCCTATCATCAAAGGGTCGCGCTGTTCTGGAGCTGGCAGCGGTAGTTCCGGCAAGAGTTGAACTTTGGCTCATCGAGGCAACCCTTGAGCAGTCATCATACGCGCTCGATGAGTGTTTGCAGACCGGAGTTCTCCGTCTCGAACGAGATGCCGTTGCATTTCGGCATGAACTTGCTCGGCAGGCCGTCGTGAGCGCCGTTCCTCAGCAGCGATTGAAGCAGTTACATGAACAGGTCTTGCGTGCATTGATGGAACATGGTCTTGAACCGTCTCAAATTGCCAGGCTCGTGCACCATGCGACAGGTGCGGAAGAGAGCGCCATCGTGCTTCAGTTTGCTCCCGAGGCTGCCCAACAAGCTGCTGCCCATGGAGCGCACCGAGAAGCAGCAAGTCATTACGAGTCAGCGCTGTTGTACGCGGATAATCTGTCGCCACAGCAGCGGGCTGAACTGCTGGAGGGACGCGCCTATGAATGCTACCTGACAAATCAAATCGAGGAGGCGCTCAAGGCGCGCACTGAGGCACTCAAGGCCCGGCAGCAAACCGGAGACTTAGATAAAGTTGGGCAGTCGCAACGTTGGTTATCGCGTCTTAACTGGTTCCTCGGCAACAAGCATGCGGCGGACCATTATGCCAGGGCGGCCATCGCCACGCTTCAGGACCTGCCGCATGGCAGGGAACTGGCGCTAGCCTATAGCAATCTGGCACAACTGTGCATGCTTGAGGAGGATCTTGTTGGAACGCATACATGGGGATCGCTGGCTATTGAGCTAGCTGAAGCGCTCCACGATGACGAGGTACTTTGCCACGCGCTTAATAATGTCGGAATAGCGGAGCAGATGGCTGGCCAGGATAATGGACACTATAAGCTCCAGGAGAGCCTGCGCATTGCTCTCGAGCACAGCTTCGAGGAGCATGCCGCACGTGCATATACCAACCTCGCCAGCCGTGCCGTCTCCTGCCGCGAGTACCCAGAAGCGCTGCACTACCTGGAGGGAGGCATTGCCTATTGCGCCGACCATGATCTGGATTCCTGGAGACTGTACATAACCGGATGGCTTGCCCGCGCTCATCTCGACATTGGCGATTGGGCAGCTGCAGCGGACGACGCGCAGCATGTCCTTGGCGTCTACCGGGCATCGCCTGTCGTGCGTATCTCCGCCCTAGTCGCTTTGGCTACTGTCCGTCTGCGACGTGGTGATCCCGGCAGTGCGGTGCTACTGGATGAGGCGCGGGATCTCGCCTTGAAAACAGGAGAAGTACAGCGTATAGCCCCGGTCGCAATTGCGCGCGCTGAAAATGCCTGGCTAGCAAATGATCTTGAGGCTTGCATAACCGAGGCGCGAGTTGGGTTCGATCATCCGAACAATCGGAGCAATTCATTTGAGTTCGGACAGTTATGCTTCTGGATCTGGAAGGCTGGCGCGCTGCCAGAGGCGCCCAATGGACTTCCGCAGCCATACGCCGCACAGTTTGCGGGCGATTGGAGACATGCTGCCTCACTATGGGCAAGCCTTTCCTGTCCATACGAGCAGGCGCTGGCACTCGCCGATGGCGACCGCGCGGCGCAGAACGAGGCGATGCAAATCCTCCATTCAATGGGCGCGCAAGCGGCAATCGATCGATTGACACTCCAGCTTCGTACCGAGAAGGCCCGCCATCCTCAGCGTGGCCCGCGTGCTTCAACTCGAAGCAATCCAGCAGGTCTGACCGAACGGCAAATGGACGTACTGCAATTGATGGCCCAAGGATTCTCGAATGCAGCGATCGCGGCAGAACTTTCCACGTCATCCAAGACTATCGAACATCATGTATCCTCAATTCTTGCCAAACTTGGCGCACGGTCACGCACGCAAGCAATAGCAACTGCACACAATCTGGGGGCGATTCCGAAGCCGCTCTAAAATAGGGATCGGCGCCGCCCAATATAGGGAAAATTACCGTCGAAACGAAACGCCCAGCCAGGTATCCTGTGGACATCGCCTCAAATGCGATTTGTCGTTGTTACTCTTCGTCCGGTTGCATGCAACAGGTAGGCAGTGAGTTGTTCGCATAGCCGAACGAGAAGAAAGGAACCTGGAAATGCCGCTGTATATGGACATTCATAAGCATGTGGAAGGGCTGACCGCCGAGGCCGTCAAGGGCGCTCACGAGGCAGACCTGGCGACACAGGAGCAATTCAACGTGCGCTACCTTCAGTACTGGTTCGATGAGGGTACGGGCAAAGTATTCTGCCTGGTCGAAGCCCCCAATGCCGAGGCAGCCGCTGAGGTACACCGCCGGGCGCATGGCTTGGTCGCCGATGAGATTATCGAGGTGAAGCAAGGCTCTTGAGCGACGTGTAGGTAGCCCATCGTGTGAGTCCCCATACGACCGCCCAGGCCGAGTGGGGACTGCGTTAGCTCTCCCCGCGCCGCGTAAGCCGTCGCCAGACTTTGGGTAGGCCTGGCACGATCCGATAGCGCGCCAGGACGAACCAGGCGGCTGCTCCGACGATCACGACCAGCAGCAGCGTGCTGAGGATGCCCCCACTACTGCCCGCCACGGCGGGATAGCGCGCGATCTGCCCAGCCGCGACGAACGTCACCGTGGGAGTGTTCTGGCCAGGCGCCACGACAATTGCGGAGATGGCATGCGCCAGGCCGTCCGCGACCTTGGCCCAGTGTCGGCCGCCATCGGTGCTGGTATAGACTGTCTGGCCCGTCCCCGCGTAGAGCAGTCCAGGCGTGGCAAAGTAGGTCGCCAGCGAGTAGACCGTTCCAGTCGGCAGGCCAGTGTTGGCGGCTTTCCAGGTCGCCGCGCCGCTCGCACGCGCATAGACACCCACCGAAGATCCTACGTAGAGT
>JAICKD010000142.1 GCA_025928125.1 Ktedonobacterales bacterium | reverse complement strand
TCCCTATCGGGGAATACGTGCGGCTGTGACGATGACCTACCACAAGCCGACGTGTGGGACGCATCCAGTACTTCCATCGCGCATCCTTCCATCCCTGTGACTCAGATAGTACCTCTGTTTCGTCGTGGGATAGTATCTATCGCATCACAGCTCAGGTATCAGACACGATTCGTGAGAAAAGTCGCTGACGCCCATATCAGAATTGGCTATTGTTCTACCCGGCAGTCACGCTGCTCTTCTTCATCGAGAACACGCGCCGACGTGCTTCCAATAGTATAGACGGTGTGTCCGCGTTAGAGCGTTCACATCCACAGACTTTCTAAGGAGTTTGCCCACAATGAGCGATACGAGCGACACGAGCGAACAGAACGATACCCTCGACGTGCGGGCAATCCCGCCAGCGCAGCGGCACCCGATGATCTTCCAGCGGTTCGTGGCATTGCCCGTGGGCGAGAGCTTTGTCCTGGTCAACGACCATGATCCCAAGCCGCTGTATTATCAGTTGAATTTCGAGTATAGCGGCCAACTTGGCTGGGACTACCTTGAGCAGGGTCCGAAGGTCTGGCGGGTGCGCATCAGCCGGACAGCCGAAAGTGGGAGTGGAAGCCAAAAGCACATTCCGCTGCGTGCGGCCATGCCGACTGCCGAATGAACCGCCTCGACCTCAAGGCGCTACGTATTGGGCTACATGGGTGGTGGCTCGGCAATCCACTGGTCTATAAGCCGGGAGCCGCCGACCTCGGCGCCATCGCGCGCGAACTCGCCAACGCCGGGGCCGCATCGGGTACGCTCGTTCTGAGCAATGCGGCGGATGCGGATGCGGATGCGAATGCGAATGAGAGTTGCCGCGACCACGTGCGGGCAATACTGATTCTGCGCCTGCCAGAGCCGCCTGAGCAGCTCGGTGAAGCTGCCGCGTCCTCCATCGCTGAGGTGATCGAGGGCGCGTTTGGCCACCCTTGCGTTATCCACGAACAATGGGAGATCGCACTACGCGACAGGACGCCGCCCCTGCCTGTGTGTCAGGTCAAGGTAAAAGCGCACGATGGTGTGGCATTCCTGGATATGCGCCTCGATCTCGGGCGGCTCTCGGCCATGGAGCAGGTAAGCGATGGGCCAGCGGCGGCGCTGCTGGCGCGAACCGACTGGCGCGAGGTGTTGCTTGCTCGCGTGCTCCATGCGCTGGACGTACGGCTATCTTCCTTGCGGGAGCACTAAAAAGAGGATGAGCGTGGCGAGCGGTCCCCTCGTGACAGTGGGACCGCCCACCACGCCCGCCCCAACGGCAGGCAGCTATTGCGAGCTATTGCGCTTTGCCCATGCGCACACGCCAGACCTCCGGACCCTCTTCCAGGTATTGCCAGAGCAGTTGCCCTTGGTACTCGGCGACAAGCTGGTAGTACAGCGGCTTGGGATCATGGTCGTTGACCAGGACAAAGCTCCCGCCCACCGGCAGCGCGTTGAAGCGCTCGAAGATCACCTGATGGCGCTGGGCCGGTGGCAGGTGGCGCACCTCAAGGGCATCGGTTTCGGCAGCATCTTTCTTCGCGTCTGTGGCCGCGTCTGCCACGCTATCGGCCTCCTCGTGCAGCGCTGCGAGCAGCGCCTGCTGGTCCCCGGCGGAGATTGCCTGCTCGATCAGCGGCAGGTAGACGCGCTCTTCCTTGGCCAGATGCACGTCGAATAGCCCTTGCAACTGAATCAGTTGGCGCGCCAGCGTGCGAGCCAGGTCCGTCCGGGTCTTCTGGCCAGCGGAGCGCAGGGCGCGCGCCGTCTCGCCGATCTGCCGCGCGTAGTCGCCGATGTATTCGTGATCGACACGCATCGTCGCGGTCGGCGAGCCATGGTCGCGAATGATCGGGTCGAGCGCGGGATAGAGTGTCTTCTCTTCGCCCGCCGCGTGCGGCAACAGGTCTCCGCTGAGGAAGCCTGTCAGCCCGTCGAGCAATTCGACGAGGCGTGCGGCGTCGAGTTCGGCGACTCCAGCCTCTACCTCAGCGGTGTAGTTGTCCAGTGTATCCGCGAGGGCGCGGTGATGCGCGCGAATCGCTGCGCTCAGGTCGTGAGTGGTTGCGGTGCTCATGCGGGTATTCGTCCTTACTAGCGTGCGGATGGATGGCGCTGGCGCACGGCGCGCCAGGCGGTTCCAATCGTCACCTGTAGTATGGCGCGACACGACCGCGAGTAGCAGCGACTTTTGTCATACCGCCATCACGCTGCCATCACATCCAGCATCTCCGCGCTCAGGCCCGCTCACGCCTGCCTGCCGCCGGTCTCCTCGGTGAACTTCTGCCAGTCTTTCAGGAAATTGTCGATGCCCTTGTCGGTCAGCGGATGCTTCGCCGCCAGCTCCAGCACCTTGAATGGCACCGTCGCGATATCCGCGCCCGCTTTGGCGGCGTCGATGATGTGCAGCGGATGGCGAATACTCGCGGCCAGCACGAGTGTCGGCAGATTGTGTTTGCGATAAATCTCGACGGTGTCGCGCACGACCTGCATGCCGTCCTCGGAGATGTCGTCCAGCCGCCCGACGAACGGGCTGATGATGTAGGCGCCCGCCAGCGCGGCGAAGAGCGCCTGATTCGCGCTGAAGCAGAGCGTCACATTGGTGCGGATGCCCTCCTCCTTGAGCCGCTTCACCGCCGCCCAGCCGTTCGGCGTCGACGGCACCTTGACGACGACGTTAGGATGCCACTTCGCGAAGCGGCGCGCTTCCACAAGCATGCCCTCCGTATCCAGGCTAATGGTTTCGGCGCTGATGGGGCCATCCACGATCTCGGCGATCTCGCGGATCACCGCCTCGTGGCTCTTGCCGCCGCTCTTCATCATCAGCGTGGGGTTGGTCGTGATGCCGCTGAGGATGCCCCAGCGGGCCGCCTCGCGAATCTCGTCAATGTCCGCGGTATCGAGAAAAATTCTCATTGGTGTCTACTCCTTGCTTCCGTATCCAATCAGCCTCACAGGTACTTCTAGAGCTTATAGCGCGTCGCCCGTTTACGCCAGCACATTTCACGCCAAACGCCAATGGCCCGCCACGTCTCCCCGCTGTATCATCTGGAGTAGCCATATCACAGTGCGACAAATGTCGCTGAACCTTCCGCGCGCCGCGTCTACGGTGATATGTACGGTATGCGGCGCGCATATGAGTGAAAATGCAAGTAACAAGGAGTCTGATTGTATGCAATCGCGTATGGAATATCCAAAGGTCGCGCCCGGTGTCTCGCAGGCTATGAGCCAGTTAGAGCGACAAGTCCGTGAGAGTGGGCTGGAGGCGCCACTGCTCGATCTGGTCAAGACGCGCGCCTCGCAGATCAACGGCTGCGCCTTCTGTCTGGATATGCACACCAAGGATGCCCGCGCCCGTGGCGAGACGGAGCAGCGGCTCTACGCGCTGAGCGCCTGGCGTGAGACGCCATTCTACACCGACCGCGAGCGCGCCGCTCTGGCATGGACGGAGGCGGTGACGCTGGTCGCCGAAACCCACGTACCCGACGACGTGTATAAGCAGGCGCGCGCGCAATTCAGCGAAGAGGAACTGGCCAACCTGACACTCGCCATTATCGCCATCAATGGCTGGAACCGCCTCGCCATCAGCTTCCGCACGGTGCCGGGAACCTACCAGCCACGCAAGGCCGAATGAGGAAGTAGCGGCGACGCTATGAAGGGAGGAGGCGCTGATGAGTAGCGCAACGCCACAACCACGGCAGGCGCTTGCCGAGCAGCTACGGCAGTGGCATCGCCAGCCGCCGATACTCCTGCTGCCGAACGCCTGGGACGCCGCCAGCGCCCGCATCTTCACGCAGCTTGGCTTTCGCGCCATCGCCACCACCAGTTCCGGCGTCGCCGCCGCCAACGGCTATCCCGATGGCGAGCGGATGCCTCGCGCGCTGATGATCGAGACGATTCGGCGCATCGCGGCGGCGGTGGATTGCCCCGTCACGGCGGATATCGAGGCGGGCTATGGTGACGACATGGACGCGAAGCTCGGCACGATCCGGCAGGTCGTGGACGCGGGGGCCGTCGGCGTCAACATCGAGGACTCACTCGAACACGGCGCGCCCGCGCTGGTGAGCGAGACGGCGCAGGCGCAGCTGATCGCGGCGATTCGCGCGGCAGCCAGTGGATGGGGCATTCCGCTAGTCATCAACGCGCGCACCGACGTCTATCTCCATGACGTGGGCGATGCGGCGAGCCGACTGACCGAGGCGACGCGGCGCGGCAACGCCTATTTGGCGGCGGGAGCGGACTGCGTCTTCCCCATCGGCGCCAGCGACGCGGACACCATCGCCGCTCTGGTGCGCGGCATCAACGGCCCGATCAACATTCTGGCCAGCCCGCGCACCCCCACGATCCCGGAACTGGCCAGCCTCGGCATCGCCCGTATTAGCTTTGGCGGCGGGTTCACCCGCGTCGCCCTCGGAGCCATCCGCCGCGCCACGCAAGAGATCCTAGAACAGGGAACCTTTACCAGCATGGCACGGGATGCCCTGCCGCCCAGCGACTTCCGCAGCTTGTTCGCGGACTGACACAGCCCGAAAGGAAGTGCGGCTATGAATAGACGTGACGCGCTGCCAGTCCATCCCCAGCCCAACGGCCAACAGCACCCCGATGGCGGCAGCGCCGCGCTCCGGCTCAGCGGTCTGATTGCGCAGCCAGGGATGCTCTCGGCGGCGGACCTCGGCACGCTCCCACGAGTACGGCTGGCAGAGCCGTTTGTCTGCGAGGAAGGATGGTCGGTGGATGGGTTGGTGTGGGAAGGCATTCCCTTGGGCGAGATTGTCGCACGCCACAGCCCGTTGCCGGAGGCGCACTACCTACGGATTTACGCGGGAGACTACTGGCTCGCGCTTTCACTTACCGAGTTGGAGGGCGCGCTGCTCTGCGATCGATTGAATGACGCGCTGCTCACCCCGGAGCATGGAGCGCCCTGGCGGTTGGTGCTCTCAGGTGGCGCGTGCTTCACCAGCGTCAAGTGGGTGGATCATCTCGAATTGGCCGCCGAGCCAGGCGACGCGACCGCTGAACGGATAGCGCGTCGCCGGATCGCTCCCAATGGCGGCTGAGGATAACGGTTTGTTGTCGTGCAGACGCGGCTATGCGCGGGCATAGGGACGAATTGGACGACCCATGTTGCCCGCGTGGAGGCCGCGCGTCGCGCTGAGGGTGGTCAGTTTCAGGCGAGCAGGGCGTGTCTGAGATGCGACAGGGAGGGCGACAACCAGGATGCCATTTCCATAGGTGACGTTAGCCAGCTCCCCGTCTACCTCCTGAGGCAGCACAATCGCGCGCTCGTAGTCGCCCGCGCTCCACTCGTTGACCAGCTCGTCTTTGAGGCCTTTCAATTCCCCGCGCAGCCGTCCGCGAATCACAAGGGTCGCGTCTGGGGTAATCTCGACGCTGATGTCGTCTGGCTCCAGCCCCGGCATCGGAACCGCCACCATCACCCTGAGTTGTGTGCGGTAGATTTTGACGGGCATACTGCGCATCTGGGATGTCGTCACCATGAGAAACCTCCTCGTCGAACAGCGAAACAACTCGTCGAGCCGCGCCATATGTTCGCGGCAGAGGTAGCTCCATTTTATCGCTATAGCGGGTCGCCCTCGTCTCTCACTGTACCCAGGCGTCGCGGAGCGTCGTGCGCTGCTCCTCGACCCAGGCGGGGAACGTCTCGGCCCATTCGAGATGCGCCCGGCATTCCCGCTGTGAATAGATGGAGTGGCCATTCTGCTCGGCGGAGACGAGATCGTCGGCGATGCCATTGACAAAGATGACTGGCAACACCAGCAGCAGCGCGTCGCCCAGCAACTCCGCCTCGCCAGGCTGTGGCTTCGCGATTTCCCCGTAGGCCGCGAGGAATGCCCGCGCGCGTTCCAGATCCAGCCCACGCGCCACCAGCGGCGGTGTCGTCCCGGCCACCGACGCCGCCGTCTCATCCTCCCAGCGCAGCCCGGTGAAGGCCAGCAGCGCATAGGCCAGCTCGAGGATGCGCCAGTCCCAGCGCATCGCGTCGAAATCATAGATCGCGCAGACGCTATCCGCTTCGAAGGCGAGATTGTGCGGCTGGTAATCGCCGTGGATGTGCAGACGCGGGAGGTCGGACTGCCGCTCGATGCGCTCCGCCGCCGCTGTAACCCACCGCTCGCCCGCGCGAGCCACCCGCCGCAATCCGGTGGCAAGCGTGCGCGACACCTCCGCGCCGTGGCTGGCCGCGGCGATCCGCGCCAGATAGAGCCGGGCAAATGAGAGCGCCGAACGGTTCTGAGGCCACTGATGTGTGGGACCGGGAAAATCCAGCGAGGCGGTATGCAACGCGGCAAGGGTCCGCGCCGCCGCCTCCAGATAGCTATCTTCGGAGGGGCCATCCGTCACGAAGCGCCGCCCCGGCATATACACCTGCACATCGGAGATCGCGTTCTCCAGCACATAGCTGAAGCCATCCGCCTGCTGCGGATCGGTCAACGGCACCACTGGAACCACGGCATAGGCGCTGCCTTCGGGGCGAGTCAGCAGCGCTGGCACCGGCAGGCCGCGCTCGCTCAGATGCCGCATGAACGCATGCCGGGCGACGATATCGCGCTCGGACAGACTCATCGGCTGGCAGCGCACCACCACGGGCGACTGCACTAGGGGCGACTGCATCACCACCTCGACGATGGGATGCGCGGCGGGGGCCGCGGCGGAGAGCCGGTCGGTCGCGGCGGCGGTGAAGCCGATGATGTTCCAGAGTTCCGGCCGGTAGCCCCAATACTGGAGCACCGTGGCGATTTCGTAGCGCGCCCGGTCTACGTATTCTTCGGGAGGATGGATTTTCGCCATGCGTAGTGGCGAGATGTTGCGGAGGCCAACCAGTGGCGGCAGCGCATCTCCGGCGCCCCCAGCGTTCCCGACATTGGGCGGTGGGACATCAGACGACAACGAATCCGGTACCATGGCGTGCCCCCTTCTGTGCGGCGATGTCTCAGAGAGGAAGGTAGCGGCTCTGCGAGCAGCGTTCGCGATGCGCTCTCAGCATATGCGGCGTTGGCGCTGGTTCGCAAGGGTGTCCCGCGCATCCCCGCAGCCTTGTTCTCCCGCACACATCATGCCCGGTCGCCATGTATCGCGCTATGACATTCATCGCACCGGGTATCGCAACAGACAAATGGGCCATTCGCCCGACGGCGTCGCCTTGTCACAAACTCCGTGCCAGCCACGTGGCGCGCGCGCTATCACCGCTTCATCTGCTTTCACCGCGTCGGCGCAACGGCACGTACACTGAATAGACTCAAGTGGACTATCGTTGGCACGCCGTTGGCAAGGATAGCCCTGATGGATAGCTCGAAATGGACAATTGCTTTTATCAAGGAGATGCACATACTGTGGCGATCATTCAGGTAGACGCGCCGAGGACTGGCGCCAGCCTGCCCTGAAAACCTCACCTCTCGCGGCGCGAATTGCTGGGGCTGAGCCTCCCCTGGTTCGGGCTCAACTTCCAGTTCGCGGCGCTGCTGCCCGTCGTGATTCCAG
>JAICKD010000547.1 GCA_025928125.1 Ktedonobacterales bacterium | reverse complement strand
ATCACCCACGCGCCCACCGACGATTACTGGCGTCCGGTTGATTTCAGCGACCGCGTGAGCGAGGTCAGCGTGCCGATCTGCCTTCAGGCGGGGTGGTACGACCTCTTCCTCGACTGGCAGCTCAAAGACTATCAGGCGCTGCGCGCTGCTGGACGCCAGCCATATCTACTCATTGGCCCGTGGTTCCACGGCCAGTTTGCCAGCGTCGCGCCGACGACACGTGACGCGCTCGCCTGGCTCAACGCGCACGTCAAAGGCGAGAAAAACGCGCTGCGCGCCCAGCCTGTCCGCCTGTTCGTGATGGGATCGAACACCTGGCGTGACTTCACCGACTGGCCACCTCCGGCGCGGCAGCAGCGCTGGCATCTCCAGCCGAACGGCGCGCTGGCGACGACCGCTCCACTCGCCGCCGAGCCAGACCGCTACCGCTACGATCCCGCCAACCCGACGCCAGCCGTGGGCGGCAACTCGCTTGGCGCGCCCAAGCGCATGGGGCCGCAAGATAATCGCGCGCTGGAGGCGCGTAGCGATGTGCTGGTCTACACCAGCGATCCACTGGAGCGCGATATCGAGGTCATCGGGCCAGTGACCGCGGATCTCTATGTGGCGTCCAGCCTGGACTACACGGACTTTTTTGCTCGGCTCTGCGTCGTCGAGCAGTCGGGTAAATCGGTCAACCTCTGCGACGGCATTCTACGCCTCACACCAGCCAGTGATGCGCCAGCTAGCGATGGGGTGCGCCACATCCACGTTGCGCTCTGGCCCACTGCCTACCACTTCCGCAAGGGGCAGCGGCTGCGCGTGCAGGTATCCAGTGGAGCGCATCCTCGCTTTGCGCGCAATCCCGGCACTGGCGAGCCGGTCGCCAGTGCAACCAAGCTGCTCGTCGCGGAGCAGGCGGTCTACCACGACCCAGATCATCCTTCGGCGATTCTGCTCCCCGTGCTTGATCGTTGACGATAACAGGGAAATTGCGGGAATTCTCCGCTGCGGCAACGGCATCACCGACATACTAGCTAGCCCAAAAATCGACGAATATTTCGCGGCTATTGAACTCATTCACACGTTCTGGTAGAATAGACACACATCTAGCAGCAGGTACGTCGCGACTGGAGGCGACCTAAAAGCCTGTCTGCGTTTTTTGGGTCGGGAAGGGATCAGACAGTGAACATCTCCGTCGAAGAAGAGACGCGGATCGCGTTTCGTGACTGGCTTCGTGGCAAACTCAAAGAGCTTGAATTCTACAATCGGCGTGGCGATCATTATCTCATACGTGAATTCCATAAGTATTGCGATGAGGCCGGACATCCAATAGATGAGGCGTCGCTTGGGCGCTATCTGCGCGATGAGAACCCGGTCATCCCGACCCCCGAACGGTGCCGGGCGCTTGGCGGCGTCTTCAAGATTCGGGCTATCGACGTCATGATCGCCGCCGGTCTGGTGAGGCAGGAAGATATGGAAGTGGTCGCCTGAACGACTTCCGCATCCTGGCCCTCTTCACAACATAGTAGCAATACGTCACTTCAATAATCTTGGAATCCTGAAGCGCCAGGAGAGGGCGTCCGCGCCATTGCGGACGTCCTCTCTTCGTGTCTGTGGTCGGCCATGTCGAGCTATGACAACATACCGCCTATTTCTGGTACTCGAGCAGTTCGACCAGGCCGCCCATCTCACTGCCGCTCTGGCCGGGATTCATCAGGTGGCTGAGGATGTGGCAGTGCAGTGGATAGATGCTGCCGGGAGCAGCCCAGGCATAGAACGTGACATCGTAGGTCTCGCCAGGAGCCACTGAGAGCGTGTCCTTTGTGTATGGCGCGGGCAGTAGGTGTCCGTCGGACGCCACCACCTGGAAGCTATGCCCGTGCAGGTGCATCGGGTGGATCATCGAGGCATCGGCGCCAATCATCCGCAGGTGAACGGTCTGCCCATGTTTGACCACCAGCGGCGGCGTATCCGGGAAGCTCTTGCCGTTGATGACGTAGTAGCCACCCAGCATGCCGATGAACATCGTCTGGTCGACATCGGCGCGCTCTGCCTGCATCATCGGCTGGTATTGTGGGCTTCCCGGCCGGGGGGCGATGATGAACGCGCCATACATGCCACCGCCAACCTGCTTGAGATCGTCATAGTGACTGTGATACCAGTGCGTCCCAGCGTCCTGGTCTTGCAGCGTGAAGTCGTAGGTATACGACTGGCCTGGCTGTATGGGCTTCATACCGACCGGCGGCACTCCATCGTTGTCGGTCGGCACCTCAAGCCCGTGCCAGTGGATCGTGGTCGCCTCAGGCAGATGATTGACGATGGTGACACGGATATGATCGCCCGCCGTAGCCTGAATCATCGGACCTGGAACCGTGCCGTCCAGGGTCCAGGCAAGCACCTTGTGGCCCTTGACCGGCTGCCACATCACCTGCTGCGCGGTCAGCGTAAAATGCTTTGCGCCATCCTTATCCACCACGTACTTCGCTGGCTGGTTGCCGTACTGCTGCGTGGCGTCGGGGGCATTCGCCTTCGTCGTCTGCTGGCCAGACATCCCATCGTTCGTATCACCCGTCGTGCTGCTACTCGTGCTCGTGCTGGGTGAGGAGCCATTCCGATTGTTCAGCGCGGCGCCTACGCCAAGGGTGACCAGTATCATCACGGCGACGACCGCAATCATCAGGACTCCACTGGGCGAGAACAGGCGGGTGCGGGCGGTGGAAGGATGTTCGATGCGCCAGGCGCGGCGCCGCTGGGATGCGATCCATTGCTGCTGGAGCCAGTCGGGCCACTCCTCCACGTGCGAGGTCGTCTGGCCTATAGGCGCCACATGTTTTCCAGCCCTCAGATCGCTTTCGAGCTGGTCAAGCTCCTCCTCAGAGGGAGGCCACGTCCGAATGAATGGCGACGTTTCTTGCTCCTTCTCCACATCCTCAGCATCTTCAGCGAGCGATTTCTGGTCGATGGTCATACTTCCTCATTCCTGCCACAGCCTGCCACAGCCTGCGCTATCCTCACGAGCCATCGCGCGAACATTCGCGATGATCCCGGCATACCCCCATGAGTCTAACTGCTTCACATGGTAGGGGAGGAACATCTCACCGAAATCTCAGCGCGTGGCCGCTTTCTCTCAGATTGGTCACAGCAGGCGGATAGCGCCAGACGCGCACCCGACATCTGGCGGCGCAATCCCTGAAAACAAGGACACTCGATCCCACATGGT
>JAICKD010000729.1 GCA_025928125.1 Ktedonobacterales bacterium | reverse complement strand
GAGCATCGGCGCCGGTGATCTGGATACGGGCGTGCCGCTGGCCATCGCCGGTATTTTGCTGGCGAGCGGCGAGGCACGGCTGCCAGGCGCGCACGGCGCCGAGCGGGTCTTTGATCCGGCGGCGTTTCTGCGCGAGCTGGCTCGCTATGGCATGCATGCGCATGAGACGCTGACACGGAAAATCAGCTAGACGCTGACGATTCAGGGAAGGCAGGGACGAGATGCGCGTGGTGCGCCAGATTCTGGTTGGACTCGGACTTATCGTGATGGGTGTTGGCGGCGTTGTCCTGGCGCAGGGGATCGTTATCTTGACAGGGAGCCAGCCCGCCATAGTCGAGGCCGTCGCCATCACCATCCTGGGCGCGCTGCTGCTGGTGGGTGGCGTCGTGCTGCTGGTGAAGGGCATCCGCAAGCGCGCGGTCGTTCCGGGCAGTGTTGGGGCAGAGGCATAACGGGGCGAGAATTCATATCCGAGTTGGAGGAGCGCCACATATGCGCGAGATGTGGATCAATGGCGCGTCGCGGGCAGGCGCCAGCGGGCAGACGATTCCGGTGCAGGATCCCGCCACCGAGGAAATCATCGACCACGTACCGGCGGGCAATGCAGAGGACGTGCGCGCGGCGGTGGATGCGGCGAGCGCGGCGTTCCGTGAGTGGCGACGGCTGGCGGCTGGCGAGCGTGCCGAGATGCTGCACGAAGTGGCGGCGAAGCTGACCGCCAAAACGGAGGAACTGGCGACACTGCTCACCCGTGAGGGTGGCAAGCCACTGGTCGAGAACCGCGACGAGATGGGCTGGTCGGCGGCGTGCTTCCGCTACTACGCTGAACTGGGCCGCAATACGCGCGGACGTGTCATCCCCTCGATTGAGCCGTCGCAGTTGGCGCTGGTGCTCAAGGAGCCGTACGGCGTCGTCGGCGCCATCGTGCCGTGGAACTATCCGATTCTGCTGATGGCCTGGAAGGTCGCTCCCGCGCTGGCCGCTGGCAACACCGTCGTCACCAAGCCAAGCGAGATGACGCCACTTTCCACGCTTGCCCTGGCCGAGGTGTTCGAGCATCTGCCGCCGGGCGTCGTCAATATTGTCACGGGCTACGGCAAAGAGGCGGGCGAGCCGCTGGTGCTCGATCCGCGCGTGCGGGTCATTGCCTTCACCGGCAGTCTGGAGACTGGCAGGCATATCGCCAGAATTGCCGCCGACCAGATCAAGAAACTCCACTTGGAGCTAGGCGGCAAAGACGCGTTTATCGTCGCCGAAGACGCCGACCTGGAGATAGCCGTGCCTGGCGTCGCCTGGGCTGCGCTGCTCAACGCTGGACAGGTTTGCACCTCCACCGAGCGCGTCTATGTCCACGAAGGTATCGCGCCGCGCTTCATCGAGCGCATCGTCGAGTATGCGCGCGGGCTGCGGCTTGGCTCCGGGCTGAACCCGGAGACCGATGTCGGCCCGATGATCGGCGCGCAGTACCGCGTGAAGGTTGAGGCGCACGTCGAGGACGCACGCTCACGTGGCGCGCGCATCCTCGCGGGCGGGCAGCGGCCAGCGGGGCAGCCGCGCGGCTTCTTCTACGAGCCGACGGTGCTGACGGACGTTGACCATTCGATGCGAATCATGCGCGAAGAAACTTTCGGCCCAACCATACCCATCATGACGTATCGCCACTTCGATGAGGCGATACAACTGGCCAACGACAGCCCCTTCGGACTGGGTGCGAACCTCTATACCCACGACGCCCGTAAGGTGAAGCAGTTTTATGAGGAGGTGCAGGCAGGCACGCTCTGGGTCAACGATCCGCTCACCGATAACGACGCCGGGCCGTTCGGCGGCATGAAGTTGAGCGGCAATGGGCGCGAGCTGGGCGAGGAAGGTCTTGACGAGTTCAGAGAAACCAAGCATCTTCACTGGGATTTCGAGGGAGGCGCAAAGTCGTGGTGGTATCCCTACGGCCGCAACGGCTAGCGCTCGCTCAACGGGCAGCCCGGAATATATCACCATGGGATGAGAGTGGCTAAGGGAATTCATACATATTGGCCAACGGAAACTAGCGCAGCGTACGGGTGATGCGAGTATACTAGTGCAACCAGATGCATGCGACTGGCCGCATGGTGATTGTGAGTGAAGAGGCGCTTCGAGCGTACATTAGGTACAGCGCGTTCTCGACCACACGCACACATCCGCCTAGGCAACGCGGAGGTCGCATGGCTTTCGCGCTTTTGTGCTGTGATGTTGTGCTCTGAGCACCAGGCCCATTCCAGTTTTTGGAGGACCGCATGGCCAACGCAGAATGGCAGTCCCCCCCACT
>JAICKD010000442.1 GCA_025928125.1 Ktedonobacterales bacterium | reverse complement strand
TGGTGGCGACATCGGGATGGCCGCCAGTGAGCGAGGAGATGAAGATAGGGTAGCGCAGGCGGCTCCCCAGGAATTCCACCGAGGTGTCGATGTCGTCCAGATCAACCTCAGGCAGCGCGCGATGCACCAGCCGCACGTCGGCCCAGGTCGCCTGCTGAGGCGCGGCGATATCGTTTTCGAGCGCGATGGTGACGTGTTCGATTTTCCGCTGCTTCACCTCATCTGACATGGGTTGTAACGTTTCACTATGGGCGCAGGCGGCTGAAGCCGCGCCTAAGGGATGCGCATCGCGCATCCGCAAAGCCCGCCTGCGCGGGCTAGAAACCGTGTGGCAATGGCAGGTCAGTCGGCGCGCTTCTGACACCTGCCATACTTCACCCGTTGCCGGGCCACATCCCTGCCGCCATCAATACTGCGCGTCGCGCCAGCTCGCGCGCCATTGGCGCCTTGTAGCGGTTGTGCGTCAGCGGCGTCGCGCCCTGAACGGCCAGTTCCGCCGCCTTAGCGGCTAGCTCTGGTGTGAGAGGCTGGCCTTGGAGCAGCGTCTCGGCATCCGTGACGCGCCAGGGGACGTTGGCGACGCCGCCGAGCACTAGCCTCGCCTGAGTGACTTTGCCATCTTCTATCGTTAGTTGCGCCGCCGCGCTGACTAGCGCGAACGCCCAGGAGCGCCTATCCATCGCCTTGAGATACACGCCGCGAGCGTTTTCGGATTGGGCCGGGATGCGAATCTCGGTAATTAATTCGCCAGGGTTCAGGCGGTACTCGATGCGCTCGTCGGCTGTGGGTGGCGCAAGCAGCTCAGCCACGGGGAGCGTGCGTGCGCCCGATGCGCTTTCCAGCGTGACGGTGGCGTCGAGCGCAACCAGCGCCGGAGCCAGGTCGGATGGATGCGCCGAGCGGCACGGCCCCTGCTCGAAGATGGCGGCGTACTTGTTCTCGCCGTTGCGCATATAGCATGTCTCGCCGCCCTTGAGCCAGCAGTTGAAGGGGCCGCGATAGTACCAGCAGCGGCTGCGTTGCAGCAGGTTGCCGCCCACGGTCGCCATCGCGCGAAGTTGTGGCGTGGCGGCGTCGGCTACCGCCTGTACCAGGATGGGTAGCCGCTCACCTACCTCGGCGCTCCGCTCGATCTCGGCAAGGGTGGTCAACGCGCCGATGCGCAGGCTGCCGTCATCCTCAAATGCGAGATGGCGCAGCGCCCGCGCCGGTTTGATGTCGATCAGCCGGTCCACCGTCACCAGGCCGTCTTTGAGCAGCGGCAGGAGGTCGGTTCCGCCCGCGATCAGGCGTGTCGTGTCGCCGTCAGACTGGGCGAGCGCTGCAATGGCGTCGCCGCTGGCTTGAACGGTGAGATGCTCGAATGGTCGCATGCGCTACGCTCCTTGTCCAACTTCGGCTAGCATATCCAGCACGCGATCAGGCGTCAACGGCAGCCGGGTGATGGTACGCCCCAGCGCGTGACCGACGGCGTTGGCGATGGCGCCGGGCGTCGGGATGATCGGTGGCTCGCCCGCGCCCAGCACGCCCAGCGTGTTGGCGACTTCGAGTGGCTCGTCGAGCAAGACTATATCGATCTCCGGGATATCGCGGATGGTCGGCACTTTGTAGTCGCCAAGGTTCGGGTTCATCACCATTCCCAGCCGCTCGTCCACGATGCGCTGCTCGATGAGCGCGAAGCCCATGCCCTGGATGACGCCGCCCTCGATCTGGCTGCTGAAGGTTAGCGGGTTGACGATGCGTCCGCAGTCATGCACCGCGACGATGCGGAGCACGCGCACCGCACCCGTGCCGATATCCACCTCGACCTCGGCGAACTGCGCGCCGAAGGTCCGCACGGTCACGTCTTCCGCGTTGGGGCCGCGCATACCCTTCGCCGTGATTTCGTGGCCATCCAGCTGTTCGAGAAACGTGCTGACGCTGCCCATCTCGCTGCCAGTCTCGCGATTGAAGACGGTCGCGTTACGGATTTCGAGCGCGTCGGCTGGCGCCTCGGCGAGATGGCCGATGATCTCCAGCATCTCTTTCCGCGCCTCGGTCGCGGCCATACGGACGGCCGGACCAACCGAGGCCAGGGTCATGCTGCCGCCGCTGCCCGGAGAGAAGACGCCGTACGCCGTCTCGCCCGACTCGACGCGCACCCTATCCAATGGATAGCTCAACTCTTCAGCGGCGATCTGCGCCAGCACGGTGCGCGTGCCGGTGCCGATATCCTGCGTCCCGGTGATGATGACGGCGGTGCCATCGGGCAGGAGCTTGGCGATAGCCTGGGCTGGCGGCCCGCCATCGCCGCCCCAGAACTGGCTGGCCATGCCGATGCCGCGCCGCAGGTGACCATCGCGGCCAGCGGGGAAGCGCCGACCGTCGTCGTTGCGGGTCGCCCAGCCGATCCGTTCCGCGCCGATGCGGTAGCACTCATGCAATAGATTGCGCGCATAGGGACGGTCGAGCAGTTGATAGCGCTCCGCAAAGTTTTTGCGCCGCAGCTCCAGCGGGTCCATGCCCAGCTTCGCGGCGAGAATATCCATCGCCACCTCAAGCCCGGCCATCCCCTCCACGACCCCCGGCGCGCGGAAGGCGGCGAGCGTGCCGAGGTTGGTGCGGGCAGGGCGGTCAGTGGTGCGGACATTGGCGCATTGATAGAGTTCCTTCGCGGGCAGCGTCACCGGCGAGGCCCATTCGCCGTTCGCACCGACATTGTGTACGACATCGAGGTCGAGCGCGGTCAGCGTGCCGTCCTCCGTTGCGCCGAGCCGATAGGTCTGGATGCTGGGAGGACGGTTGCCCGCGTCAAGATTCTCCTCGGTGCGGTCGAGCAGATATTTCACGGGCAGGCCGAGCTGGCGCGAGGCATAGGCGGCGAGCAGGCCCGTCCGGTGCGCGCCAAATTTGCTGCCGAAGCCGCCGCCCATGAACCGGGTGATGACCTGGACGGCGGTGAGCGGCAGCCCTAGCGCCCGCGCGACCTGCTGACGCGAGTCGTAGATGGCCTGGGTAGAGAGCCAGAGGGTCAGGCGCGAACCATCCCAGGAGGCGACGCCGCCATGCGTCTCCAGCGAGTTATGCAGCGCGGCGGGCGTTTCGAGCCGGGTCTCTAAGGTGGTCGCGGCGGCGGTAAGCGCTGCCTCGATATCGCCACGCTGGTAGACGGTGGGGAACTCATCCGAGATCGTATTCGACGGGCGCGCCGTGTTGACCTGGGGGGCGCCCTCGGCCAGAGCAGCCTCAGGGTTGGCGGCGAACGGCAGTAGCTCATAGGTCACGTCAATCGCGCGGACGGCCTCGCGCGCCTGCTCTGGCGTCTCGGCGATGACCAGCGCCACCAGGTCGCCGTGATAGAGCATCTCGGCGCCAAAGATCGGCAGTTTGGAGGCGGGATTGACGAACTCGCCCGCGTTGCGATGGGAGAAGATCGCGCGGACGCCGGGTAGCGCCTCGACGCGCGTGGTGTCGATCCTGGTGATGCGCGCGTGCGGGTGGGGCGAGCGAAGGCCAGCCGCGGTTAGCATGCCAGGCAGCGCCACGTCGAGGCTATATTCGGCGCTGCCGGTGACACGCTCGCGGGCGTCTACACGCGGCGTGGGCTTGCCGACGACCTGAAGCTGGGCCTCCGGTCCCCAGACGGGCGGCTCTTCGCCCTCCAGCACGACGCGCTTCTCTTCGACCTGTCCCTCGAACTCAAGATGCGTGGTGACGATGCGAATCGGCATGCTGTTTCCCTCGATAGTTATGGTGGACTGCCCCCTCCCGGCCTTGCTGCGCTCGGCCACCCTCCCCCAGCTTGCGCTGGGAGAGGGGTTAGGCGACCATCCTGCCCGATGGCGTCTACACTGCCTCTGCCTCTGGTTCTGATTCCCCTCTCCCTGAAAGGGGGAGGGGTTAGGGGAGGGG
>JAICKD010000778.1 GCA_025928125.1 Ktedonobacterales bacterium | reverse complement strand
ATGGGCTGCAAATTAGCAAGGTCCGGATTCTGTCGTCGGTCGCGTGCCAGCCGCCAGCGCGGGTACTCGGTCGTCAAGTCGAATTCGGTGTTGGAACTGTTAGCAGGATGGAGCCGATGGAGGGCCTTAAGTATAGTAGTCTTGCCGGACTCGTTCTTGCCGACCAGACACGTGACATCGTCCTCAATCTCGATGCGCTGAGACTCGACAAAGTTGCGATACTTCTGAATTGAGATCGTTCGCAGCCGCACGGTTTGACCCTCCTTGTTTTCGCACCTACCAAGCTTTGCAATTCGTTATACCGCGAATCGAGTACTACTGCTCAGGCCATAGCCATATGAGGGAATGATTAGTGAACAGAATGTTGAGGCCGATGACTGCGCACAATCAGCCGCGCCTTGATGTCGAGGTATTGGCGGCGTGCAGGAGTTGACATGGTAGACCCGGCGCCCTTGAAAACGAGATTGCGTCGCGGGACAATTGTACCACGGTGGCTAGCGTGGGCAAGCCTGAGCCTAGCTGAGCGCCGACGCGGACGCTCTCAGCGCCTTCGTTCTCCGGGCGAGCCGCGCATATGCGAGGCATGCGAGAGCGGCGAAGATGACCACCTGCGCGCTGTGAATCCAGAACCACAGCGTCGTGTCCGATGAGCCAAAAAGCTGGCGGAGCGCGTCGCCGGGCCAGACGAGGGTGAAGAAGACCAGCAATCCAACGAAATGGATAGCGATGCCCGGCAGAATAGACTGAGTGAGGTAAGCAGTCGCGCCTAGCATCAGGTCGGTAGCGAAGTAGAAGAGCAGTGTAGGCCAGACGAAGCCCTGCGTCAGCGCATGCTCAGGCGCCATTACCAGCGTGGTGATGAGAATAGCGGCCAATCCACCCACCTGGCGCTCTAGGGCGCCCTGAAAATAGCCGCGAAACATGGCCTCCTCGGCGACCGCGTTGACAAGCGAGGCCATCACAAGCGCCAGGACAACGCTCACGAGTGGGTAGCGGGAATAGTCGAGGAGCGCCCGCGCGGGCAGGCGCGCGATCTGGAACAAGACAACCCACAGGCCAGCCAGCGCCACAATGGAGAGCAGGCCAGCCACCAGCGCCCAGCCAAAGGCCGCTCCGGAGAGCGGCTGCGCCCGCAGCAATCGGCTGCGCTGCGTCGAGGAGCTGCGCGGAGGCCAGTGGCCGCCAAGGTAGCGCCAGAGCGCCCAGAGAATCGCCGCCATCACCACGACCGCCCACGGAATAGCAGGGCTCGTCGCGAGATTGATGGTCAGAAGCAGTGTCCAGAGGCCACCCATGACCGCAGTGACGACGAAGGCCAGCGCCCCAAGCCCCACAAGCGTCATGATGCGATAGGTATGCGACGACATAATCTGCCCGCCTCGCTCGCTCCCCACCGAATGCAGACTCAGGCGTCTGCATGCAAGGTATACGCAAGGGCGTTACAGATCTCTATGAGCGGTAGGAGTCCGCAGCGCCGAGTAAGCCGCGCGCCCGTCACAGAGGATGGCGCCAGACCACGAGGCGGATAATAATCTTACCCGCCTCGCGAATCTGCTGCACATCGCCGTCTGGCTATCTGTTTATGGCTTGAGGTACGTCGTCATCCAGCGGACCATGCGGCCCACCCAGTCGCCGATGTGGTTGCGCTCGACAAAGCCGTGGCCCTCGCGTGGATAGACCACCAGCTCGGTCGGCACGCCCAGTTCGCGTAGCGCATGGTAGAAGGCGTAGGCCTGATTGACTGGCACGCAGGGGTCTTTCTCGCCGTGAATGATGAGCGTCGGCGTGGTGACGTTCTTCACAAAGGTGATGGCCGAGCGTTGGCGATAGGCCTCTGGCTGCTCGTTGGGCGAGGCCATCAGGAAACGCTCATCCCAATCCTGGATGTTGGTCTGGGCGTGGAAGCTGTGAAAGTCGCTGACGCCCGCGCCCATCATCGCTGCCTTGAAGCGCGTCGTCTGCGTGACCCCCCAGGCCGTCATGAAGCCGCCGTAACTCCAGCCCGCGATGCCCAGCCGGTCGGGATCGGCCAGCCCACGCGCGACCGCCATGTCCACTCCCAGCATCAGGTCTTCGTAGTCT
>JAICKD010000685.1 GCA_025928125.1 Ktedonobacterales bacterium | reverse complement strand
GGCGCTGGTGGCCGCCGGGATGCTGTTGCGCCAGGCGCGCGGGCGCTGGCAGTGGAGCTTTGTGTGGTATCTCGCCGCGCTGCTTGCCGCGCTGTACCAGCTCCTCGTCCTCGTGGCTCGCGCATTCGTCAATAGCTCCGCGCCACCTGACCGGGCGATGTATGTTGCGTTGCTCTTCGCGCTGGTGGCGTATCTCGCGGCGGCGGTGGAGCGGCAACCGTGGGTCGCGTCGGTTGCGCCGTTCTTTGTCTTCCTGGCCGCGCTGGCGACCCGCGATCCGTACGGTTTCGTGAAGATTGTGGCGATCACCTATGGGATGATCGTGATTGGGTTGGCGCTGCGCCTGAGTGTTGGGCGTCGCTGGGCGCTAGCCTGTTATCTCTCCGCCATCCTCCCATCGCTGCTTGCCATCTCGCGTGTCACACCCAACACTTCCGGTGTCGCCGAGGCGCTGTTGCTCATCTTCGCGCTCACCGCCTATGGCATCGCGCTGGTCGAGCATGCTCCCAACGCCGGATCCATCGCGGTGGCGTATGTTGGCCTGGCCGCCATCGTGCAGCCAGACGCCCACGTGCTGCTGCCACTTGCGCTGGCGCTGGCGGCGGTTGGCATCGCGATTGGCCGTGTCGGCGGCTGGCGCTGGGCGTGGCCCGCCTATGCGTCGTCACTGCTCGTCGCGCTGGTGACGGCGCTGCTTGGGGTGCGGCTGCACGGATTCGAGGGCTGGGCGCTGCTGGCGTTCGCGCTGACCGCCTATCTGGTCGCGATGATTGAGTCGCGGGCCGAGGCGCTGCTGCTGGCGCTTTCCATCGGGGTATTGGCGCTGGCCGCAGGCGTCCGCGCGCTAGAGTGGCCGCTCTGGCAGGCGGCGCTCGCCTTCGTCGGCCTCTCATGGCTCTATGTCGCGGGCCAGTGGCTCTGGGGCGCGCTGCCCTGGCTGCGCAACGGCGCGGGCCACCCCTGGTGGATGGATGAAGCGGCGTCGGCGGCGCATCCAAACTGGCAGGACGTGCGTTTCCTCGGTAGAATCATTCACCACCTCGCCGGGCTGATAGTGGGGAGCGGCGTGGTCCTTGTCGCTTTGCTTATAGCCCAGACCTATACGCCTGGGGAGCCGCTGGCGGAGGTCGAGGTGGTTGCGCTGGCCTCGCTGGCGGCGCTGTTTGCGCTGAGCGCGCGGGTGATCCCTGTCCACGCGCTCTGGTATGTCGCGGGCGGGCTGCTAGCGGTCGCGATGAGCTGGCAGGTGCGCTGGCTCGGCGCCGACAACATCCAGGCGTTCGTCCTCGCGCCGGGGAGCTATCTGCTCATCATTGGCGCGCTCCTGCCCGCCGACCATCGGCTGCGCAATCCGGTCCGGCTCGGGCAGTTGGCCTCGCTCTCCGGGGCGCTGCTGCTTTTGCTGCCGACGCTGACGCAGTCGTTCACGACGCCGCAAACGGAAAACTGGGTCTATGCCGCCGTTCTCGCGCTAGAGGCGCTGGTGATTGCCGCTATCGGCGTCGGCACCCACTCACGCGCGCTGCTCCTGCTCGGCACGGGATTCTTCGGGCTGGCTGCCATCCGTGGGGCGCTGCTGGCGTTCTCCTCGGGCGTGCCGGTCGCGCTCATCATCGCGGCGCTGGCGCTCCTGCTGATGGGTGGCGCCACCTGGCTCAGCCTGCGAGTGCGGCGCGAGGCCAGCACGGCGCAGTTGTAGCGAACCGATTGTAGGCCGGAGCAGAGCAATGCTCCGGCCAGCTTCCCTCTACTACACTGTGCAAGCAATAGCCCAAAACATGTGGGTCATGCGATGGTTGCCTCACCATAGTAGAAATAGGTAGGCGTTCGTTCGATCCGCACCTGCCAGCCCCAGGCTGTGAGCCGTTCGGTGAGTGTCTCGGGGCGATAGAAGACCTTGACGATGCGATACTCCTGCCCGTCGTTCAGGCGGCGCGTGACCGCATGGGCATCCGCCCCTTCAAGTTGATGATTCTTTGCCGTCGAGGTCTCCTCGTAGAGCGCGTCCACAAAGAAGACACGTCCACCAGGAGCCAGCGCCGCGCGCACAAGGCTCCAGAACGACTCCAGCCGCTCCAGCGGGACATGCGAGAGCCAGAAGCTAAAGAAGATCGTGTCGTACTGGCGGTCGGGCTGCCAGCGAAAGAGATCGGCCACCTCATAGCGCACTGGCGCAGACGCGCCACCTAGCCGTTCCCGATTGACTGCATGCACCTCAGGCGAGCTATCTACCGCCGTCAGCGTCTGGGCCGTCGTCATCAGCCGCTGCGTCCAGAGTCCTGTGCCGCTCGCCAGCTCCAGCACGTCACCCGATGGCGCAAACGCCTCCAGCGCCCGCGCCACCTGCTCCACCTCCGCGAACCAGCGCGCATTCATCTCTGGCCCGTGGTCATACCGCCCCTGGCGCAGGAACCACTCATCATACTCACCCGCCCGCGCCTGATAATAGGCGATCTGCTCTTCGATCAGCCGATCACTCGATGTCATCTGTTGCCCTCCGTTGTTCTCCTAAGCGTGAAGAGAGGCTGGGATGCTCCGGTGAGTCCCGGCCTCTGTC
>JAICKD010000234.1 GCA_025928125.1 Ktedonobacterales bacterium | reverse complement strand
CATCGCCGCGTTCGTGGGCGCGAGGGATCGGGATGGGTCGGTCACGGTCCAACAGAAGTCGGCATCGGTCGAGGTATTCAGCACGACGCCGCCGCCATCCAGATCGTAGCAGGAGTTGGCGCCAACGGTCACTGGATGGCTGCTGTTCACGCTTGTCAAAATCGGCTGCGGCGTGGCGGTTGCCGTCACGGTGGGCGTGGCCGATCCGCCTGTCGTGGGGCTGGTAACGGCGCTTAACGTCGTCGCGGTTGGGCTTGCGCCGATATTCGCCAGCACGCCCGGCAGCACGCCTGTCGCGAATAGCGACGCCAGGACCACCACGCCCGCCGCAATCAGCGCCAGCAGCGGCGGCGGCAACCAGCCAGGCAACAGGCTGGCGTGCATGATCTGCCCTGCGGCAACCTGTGGCTGGCCGCCATTGGCGGGGCGCGCCGAAAGGCGGAAATCGCGCATCTCGGGTTGGCCGGATATCTTCCACGGCGCGCGAATGACTGTCGGCACGGACGCCGACGCGCCGGGGTCCACGGTGACCGCTGGCCACGCGAACTGGTATTGCAGCTTCTCCTCGGGATCCTCGCCCGCGAGGGCATACAGCACCGGGGCGTTGCCGGAGTTCTGCAGTGTCATGTTGAATCGCGCCGTTCGTCGGGCGCGCACGCGGGTCGGGCGGAGGGTGAGCGCCTCGCTCGTGAATGGGGCGACAGTCCAGAGGACGAAGGCGCTGCCAGAGTCGCCCGGATTTTCGCGCGAACGGGCGCGTAACATGACGGGATACATCCCCGCGCGGCTGTTCGGCAGGCGCGGTACCTGTATCGTCAGGGTTGTCGTCTCCTGCTGGCCCGGATTAAGCTGCACCTCACGCCCTGGCCCCTGCACCCACGACTGCGGGACGCCTTCGGCGAGGAGGCTGAGATGGTCAACGGTGGTACCGGTATTGGCAAGCGTCACCTTGACGATCATGGGTTGCCCGGGGGTCAGCGTCAGCGCCTCCTGCTCCGCAGCCACCTGGATGCGCCCGCTGTCCGTTGTCGGTGGCAGCGGCGCAACGGCTGGCGGCCCATAGGGCGCGGGAATGGCCTCCGAACCTGCGTACGTCGGCGCGGAATTGAAGCCGCCAGGCATCGCGCCGGGCGCGCCGGAGAGCTGCGCTGAGTTCGGGGCCGCCGCGGCCGCTGCCGACGTTGGCGCACTGAGGAGCAGCCAGTAAGGGCCGACATGCAGCGCCTGACCGATTTCCCAGGTGGTAGTTGCTTGTGGTAAGAGGCGGCTGCCAGCCAGGAGTGTCCCATTGTTCGAGCCAAGGTCCGTGACCGAGATGCGCGCGCCGTCTCTGGCGAGGCGCAGGTGCTGGCGCGAGACGCCCTCCTCCGCCAGTAGGATGTCGCTGCCAGGCTTCCGCCCGACGACCATCGTCGGCTTATTCACCTCTACCACTTGCAGCACGCGCCCGTCCTGGTCGACCACTCGGATGCGCGGGTACGTGGAATAGCCGC
The DNA here is from genome assembly GCA_025928125.1 of Ktedonobacterales bacterium. Classification (GTDB taxonomy): domain Bacteria; phylum Chloroflexota; class Ktedonobacteria; order Ktedonobacterales; family JADMIN01; genus DAHUXT01. The sequence continues at coordinate 4,496 of JAICKD010000234.1, read as the reverse complement.
CGAGTGGCGGGACGGCAGGCGGTTGCATCGCGCCCGCGTGCGGCGCTTCTAGCTCCGTCGCGGCGGCGGGCGGTGTCGCGGGGGTCGGCGCGGCCTTGGGCTGGCCGGGGCGAATTGGCGCCATCGTCGTCAGCACTGGAAGGCCGATCACACCCTGCAACGCGCGCGCAAGCTCGGCGCCATTGGCGAAACGCCCCTCCGGCTTCTTCGCCAGGCAGCGCAGAATAATGTCTTCCAGCGCCTGTGGCAGATCGGGACGCACCTGGCGCGGCGGCGGCGGGGCGACAAAGACGTGCTTATAGATCGCCTCGCTCACCGTCGTCGCCTGGAATGGCAGATACCCCGTCGCGACTTCGTAGAGCACCACGCCCAGCGAATAGAGATCGCTTCGTCCGTCAACCGCGCCGCCCTGGCACTGCTCCGGCGACATGTAGGCCGGGGTACCCATCACCATACCGCTGACCGTGCGTACGCCGCTACCCTCGGTCAGCCGCGCCAGCCCAAAGTCGGTAATCTTGAGCAGGTACTGCGTCTTGCCCGCTGGCGAGTCGCTCAGCTTCACCAGCAAGAGATTATCCGGTTTGATATCGCGGTGGACCATGCCCTTACCGTTCGCGTAGCCCAGCCCTTCGGCGGCCTGGCGGATGAGATCCAGTCCGAGCGGCAGTTCCCAGGTCTGGCCAGAGGCGCGCTGGCGCAGGAGCGTGCGGAGCGAGCCATCGGTCACCAACTCCATGACCATGTAATACTCGCCGCCCTGCTCGCCAAAGTCGAAGACCCCGACGATATTCTGGTGATTGAGGGAGGCGGCAGCCTGAGCCTCCTGCTGGAAGCGCGCCTGGAAACTAGGATCGGCGGCCACTCCGGGATTCATCACCTTGACGGCGCGCTCGACCTTCAGGAACTGATGGACGCCACGATAGACCTGGCCCATGCCACCGGTGCCAAGCAACGCCTCGATCTTGTAGTTGCCGATGGTCTTCCCGACCAGATCCGCCATCAGAGGACCTCCAACCGATATCCGGCATGGGCCGGTTTGTGCGCCTGAATCAGCTCGTCGATGAGATTCTTATCGATATCTCCGTCTTTGGGAAGCGCGATCTTCACATCGAATGTGTATGGTTGTGCCGTATTTTCGGTGACTTCGGGGGTAATGCCAGTACAGACCTCGATCATACGCACCAGACCATAGCGCGTCCCACGCCAGCGATAGAGATCAATCGCCTCCGCCAGCAGACGCCGCCGCCGTATCTCGGGCCAGTGTTGATTGAACGAGAGATCGAGCCAGCTTGCCAGCCACGGCAGGAAACTGGCCGGACTGGTGCGCGGGTCGAAGTACATGTCGATGTGGTCCTGTCGCTGCTCCAGAGGCTCCCAAACGTTCTGAAACAACAACAGAAACCGGGCGAGAAAGTCGTTGTCGGCGTAAATCACCGGCAGAGATTCAATATACATGCTGGCGGGGCCACTGGCAACAGGCGCGGGCAGCGTTGGGCGCGGCAGATGCGTGAGGGTCCGCGCGAGCGCCTGCACCGGCTGCATCATCTGCACCGGCTGTATCGCTGGCGCCTCGACGGCTACCATGTCCGTGGCGGAGACACCATCGGCGCCATCGTCAGCTTCGCCCACCTGATAGCTAAGCAGAAAAGGCCCAATCTGGATATGCGCGCCGTTGGTGAGCAGGCGCGGCTGATTCGGTGGCAGCCGCGCGCCGCCGACGAACGTGCCATTGGAGCTATGCAGATCGGTCAGCGTCAGCCCCTCAGGCTCCAGTCGCAACTCGGCGTGGTGGCGCGAGACCAGCGTATCGGGCAGCGAGAGGCCGTTTTCCGGGGTGCGTCCAATGGTCAGCACCGGGCGATCAATCGCCACGGTCTGCACCAGGTCATCCCCTCGCTGAACGATCAGCCGCCTCGTCTCGTCCGCCATCTCAGCCCTCTCAGCTCACCGTTACTTCATGCGTATCCGAGCAGATGATACCATGGCGCGGCAGAATCAACCGGGCGGAGGCGGGCTTAGCCGCGCCGCCGCCATCCGAGACAAACATCTGCACATCTTCGACAAATTCGACGTGTGGTGTCGCCTGGAGCAGACTGAAAATCTCCGACTGATGCAGGTCGCGGCCAAACGGCCACCCATCGCCGCGCGGCCCGCCTGTATAGGGATTGAGATAGCGGTAGAGCGCGGCCTGGGCCTGCTCGCGCACGTCGGCCGCCAGCCCGGCGTCGCTCCGCTCTGGCAGCCGCAGCTTCGCCCGCACCGAGACCCAGGTGTACTGCGGCGCGCGCACTTCGAGGGCTGTTCCGAGCAGGCGGCGGTCGTCCAGATAGGAAAGGACGCTGCCGCGCAGTTCAGCGGAGAGGGTCATTTGGTCCTGGCTGATGCGCCCGCTGGTCGCTTCGCTCTGCGGCAGCACGATGACGAATACCTGCCCCGGCCGTGGATCGGATGGGTCGCCGGGCTGCGAGCCAGGCGCGAGGCACCGCGCCCGCGCGACGCCATTGATCTGCGTCGCCAGATACTCGTAGTCATCGGCGGTGACGGCGCGGCTCCGGGTGCGCAACATGTGGGGCGCGCGCAACATGGCGTCGTCCAGGCTTTGCGCGTCGCGTCCGCCAATCGCGGGCGCCCGGTTGATGACCGACGAGACATAGGGAATCGAAGTCTTCAGCACGGTCAGCATACCCTGCGGCACGTTGCCTTCCACACCGCCGCCGTGCTGGTAGCGCGAGAAGGTGAGCGCGCTGCTCTTCGCGGGCACCGCGCCGAAGCGATAGACGCTGCCATCGGGCTGGAGCAGTGAGGGTCCGAGCGTGATCGTCCCATCCAGGCTATCGAGCGTGTAATTCTTGTCATCGGCGGCGGAGTCGCCAAAATCGGTCACTTCGTGCCAGTGTTCGGGCTGGCCGCCCGGCGGCTCGACGACGAGGTGGTCGGTCTCGGCGTTGCGCGCCAGCACAGGCGCATGCAGCAGCGTGAATGACTGCCCCGGCGTCCCATCGGCGGTACCCAGCAGTTCATTATGGATGGTTGAGCCGTGGAACGCGCCGACCGTGCCACCGCGCGACTCCACCTTCAGCGAGAAGATGCTCGGCGAGACGACGTAGCCGTTCCCGGCGGCTTGCGCGTCGGTCAACTGGCAGCGCAACCAGTAGGCGCGCTTGCCCTGGAACTCGCCCTGCGCCATCTGCGGCGCATGTAGTATGATCTCGCCCGCGCGGTTGAAGCCGCCGGTCCCGTCGTACTCCACCTCGCACTTTGCCCAGCGGGTCAGCCCGCCCTGCCAGACCTCCCACTCCGTCGGCGGGTTGTTCGGGTCAACGCCCGCGCCGCCCGCCGAGTCGCAGTTGAGCGCGACGGCCAGCACGTGGCGGGTGTGGTCGGTAGAGAACGAGAGATAGAAGGCGTCGCCGGGGCCTGGCTTCGCCGGGAAGAGCGCGATACGATTCTTAGCGATCCCCAACTGGCGCAGGTCGTGTGTTGTCCAGGCAGCAGCATCGCTGTGGCTGGCGTTGCGCGTGTATGCGCCTGTCAGCACAGGCGGGCGGATCACCAGGTCTTCTTCGGTGCTGAAGACAGTCGCCGGATTGGTCTCGGTGCGGACGGTGGCTACCTCAGCCCCCGCGTTGATCTTGATCTCCGCGGGCTGCGCTGCCGAAAGGTAGAACGTGACCGGTCCTCGCGCGGCGCGTGGCGATTCCAGCTGGATGCCGATAAGCTCAAGGAATTTGATGTAGTTCTTGTCTGGTACCTGATTGACGCGATAGAGCAGCATATCGGTCATCCAGGCGAAAAGCTCGATCAGCGTCACGCCGGGATCGCTGACATTGTGGTCGGTCCACTCCGGGCAGTAACGCGGGATCATGCTCTTGACCTGATCCACGATATCCTGGAAGTGGCGATCATCGAGAGAAGGTGTCGGCAGTGGCATCGCGAATGGCTCCTTTAGAGTTCCCATCACAACCGCATTCTTAGCCGCGGCATTCATGCCGCGAAGGTGGTCTACTCCCATCTTTGCCAGTTGAGCATGATCGTTTTGTTAGGCGTTCTTGGGGCATTCTAGCGGGAAAACCAACTATGTGGGTCACGCCTCTTCTGGTATTCGATAGAAGGGAAAGACCAGCGAGCGGCTGTCGTGTGTTGCCTTGACTTCGTATAAGATGTCGATGAGCAGACGTCCCTGGTTTTCAGCGTCGGGGCGCGCGTTCACCTCTTTGACATGGATACGCGGCTCCCACATGCCCAGCGCCTCCTCGACATAGTAGGCGGCCAGCCCAGCGGTTGTCGCATCATTGGGCGCGAACATCAGATCGTGAATCTGGCAGCCAAACTCCGGGCGCATGACGCGCTGCCCCTTCGGCGTCAGCAGAATGATCCGTATCGCCTCTTCGATGTCGCGTTCCTGTCGCGCCAGCGCGATGCGCCCACGCGCGTCCACGCCAACCGGAAACGCCCAGCCGACGCCTAGAAAGTCCCGCATATGCTGCCCTCTATCT
>JAICKD010000332.1 GCA_025928125.1 Ktedonobacterales bacterium | reverse complement strand
TGCCTGTGCCTTCTCAAGACATTCTCCTCTCGCCGCAACCTGCGTAACGCTTGTCCCAGACAGCAGGCACGGCGCACTACTCTCGTTCATACAAAACGACCATGGAATACGGATGCCGCGTGGTGGAAAGATTGCCGGAAATAGGTGTTGCAATGAGGCTCCAAGCAAGCGCGGCATTGTGACAGCGAGTATAGGGGTTCAATCAGTCGAAATCAAGTGACCCGTCGCACAAAGTGATCCTGACCACAATCGGGGAGCGCATGGCGGAAAGTCCAGCCCAGCGGCAATGGTGTGAGGCGGCAGATGGGGGAGGTGGGCGGAACGCAGTTCTCAGTTGAAAGCAACTCACTGAGCTGTGATGCCTTTGGTACGTCGCGGTCCACCCCGACCGCTGCCAGCATGATGGGTCGAGTGCGGCGATGGTTCGGCCCAACCCAACATGCTGGTCTTCACGGCATCGTGGCGACAGCGCGCGCCGCGAATGTCACGGGTGATGCTGTGCGCTGGCGCCTGATGGAACAGCGCCATTGGGCGTATTGACCGCGCTGACATCATCGCCGACGTTAGCTATATCAACTGCATTGGCAGCAGGCTGTGCGGTATTTGTATGCTCGATGAATGGTCTGAGCAGGTTGGTAAACTCGGCGGGTACCACGAGCTTGGTGGATGGCGATGCGCCGAGCGCCTTGAGCGCATCCAGGTATTGCAGGCTCATCGTCTGATTGTCGAGGTGGTCCGCGACTGAAGATATCTGCGCCAACGCCTGCGAGTACCCTTCGGCGCGCAGGATGGCCGCCTGGCGCGCGCCCTCGGCTTCGAGAATCGCGGCCTGCTTCTGGCCATCGGCAACGCGCACCGCGGCATCGCGCTTGCCGTCCGCCTCGAGGATGATGGCACGGCGGCTGCGCTCAGCGGACATCTGCCGGGTCATCGCCTCCTGAATCTCGTGCGGCGGCGTAATCTCGCGAATCTCGACGGCCGTCACCTTGATGCCCCAACGCTCGGTGACCTCGTCGAGCTTGCCGCGCAGGGTGGAGTTGATATCCTCCCGGCGGGAGAGCACCGCGTCGAGCAGCATATCGCCGACAACCGCGCGCAATGTGGTGATCGCGATGCCGCGGGAGGCGTTTTCATACTGCTGCACGTTGACGACGCTCGCGGCGGGGTCCACGATCTTGGAGTAAATCAGAAAGTCGATGGACAGTGTGGCGTTGTCCTGGGTAATACAGGCCTGCGGGGTGACGTCGAAGACGCGCTCGCGCAGATCAGTGCGAATGCCCCGATCGACGACCGGAATGAGCAGGACAAGTCCCGGGCCGCGCACGCCCACCAGGCGGCCAAGCCGCAACACCACCAGACGCTGGTACTCCGGCACGACGCGAATTGCCGACGCGACCAGAACGACACCCAGCAAAATGATGAGAACGACGATCACAAAAGCTACTGCCGACATGGTGGCGCCTCCTCTACGACAACATGAAACGTACGAGCTATGATGTGGCGCTTAGAGCAGTGAATCATCAGGCAGCCTCCACTCATAGGGCCGGTGTACGTGGAGTGTTAGTCCTTCGACCGCAATCACCTCCACTGTCTCGCCCGCCTGAACCGGCCCAATCTCCGCGATGGCGCTCCACTCCTCACCGTTCACGCGCACCGTGCCGCGCGGCGCCAAGTCTGTGGTCGCCACACCTTCCTTCCCGAGCAGGGCCTCGCGCCCGCTTCTGCTGGGTAGGCGCCTCGTACGTAGCACGGCGCGCACGACGACGAGAATATAGCTGCTGACCGCGAGCGTGCCGAGGCCAATGAGCCAGGGGCTGATCGACCGGTCAGGCGTTTCGGGCGCTGAACTTGCAAACGGTGTGAAGAGGAGCAGCGATCCCGCGACAAAGGCAATGACGCCGCCCAGCGCGAGCAGGCCAAACTGCGGCGTGTGCGCCTCAGCAACGAAGAGTCCGGCGGCAAGGACAAGGAGCGCCACGCCAACCCAGTTGACACCCAGCATGCTGAAGCCGAGCAGGGCCAGCGCTAGCGCGACCGCGCCGATAATGCCTGGAAAGAGGGTTCCTGGGTGATGGAACTCGCCGATAAGACCGACGATCCCCAGGATGAAGAGGAGATATGCCACGTTGGGATCCGCCAGCACAGAAAGGAACGGGCTGGGAATCGAAAGAAACGTCATCGGCATCGCTCACCTCGCGATCCAACTCTTACGTTCGCCTGGGCTGGTCTGATCGTCAGGCAGTGAGATATCTATGAACCATCGAGCAACAACCATAGTCCTGCATGAATGTCACCTGCCGGAGCGAATACTCCCACACTCTCCTTTATGTTAATACGAGCGCTGTAACAGTATGTTGCAGGTACTCAATACTTGTAGAAGTGCTGGCGCGCCTCTTCCTCGGGCGCGATCTCCGCGAAATGCTGGCATTCCAGGCGCTTGACCGCGAGGTAGGCGGTCATCTCAGTCGGTCCGAGGGCATCGGCCAGCACCGTATCTCTCTCCAGCGCATCCAGCGCCTCGTCGAGGGAGGTCGGCAATCGGCTGATATGCCGCCGCTGGCGTTCTTCGTCGCTCAGGTTGGCCGGGTCAACATCCACGGGATCGCCTGGATGCAACTGGCGGCGGATGCCTTCCAGCCCAACCGCGATCAGCGCGCCCAGCGCCAGGTAGGGATTGCCGCTGTGATCGGCTGGCTTCAGCTCGAAGTTGGTTGACTCCGCTTCTCGTCCCCAGAATGGCGAGGGAATGCGAATCGCGCCCTCCCGGTTGTCGAAGCCATAGGCCGTATAGGCGGAGCTCCAGAAATGCGGCAGCAGCCGACGATACGAATTAGGGCTGGCGCAGGTAAGGGCAAGCAATGCTGGCAGGTGGTCGAGCACGCCGCCGATGAAGGCGTAACCCAACTGGCTGATTTCGCCCTGTCCCTGAGGATCATGCAGAAGGTTTTGGCCCGCGTTGGCGGCGCCTGGGAGTCCCCATAGGCTGAAGTGGATGTGCGCGCCGCTACCAGCCTGATCGAGAAAGGGCTTCGCGGCGAACGAGGCCAGCACGCCATGACGCCCGGCGACGCCACGCACCGTCTCACGCACCAACAGCACATTATCCGCCGCGCGCAGGGCATCCGCATAGTGGATGGAGAGTTCCTGCTGTCCAGGGCCAAGCTCCGGCATGAACTGCTCGACCTGAACGCCTTCCTGCTCCAGCGCCGCCAGAATATCATCGATGATATGCGCTGATGAGTCAAAGCCAATACTGCTGTAGCACAGGCTCCGGTCATAGGGCGCGTAACCAGCGCCGTCAGTTTCACGCGCCAGATAAAACTCATGTTCCACACTCGCCTGTACGGCAATGCCCAGTTCCGCCGCCGCCGCGATCATGCGCTTGAGGAAGCTGCGCGGACAGGCGCTCCATGGTTGGCGATCGTGTTGTGAATAGAGGTCGCAGAGCATCATGCCAGTGTTGGGCGCATAGGGCAGCACGACGAAGGTATCCGGGTCTGGAACGAGCCGAAACTCGCCAACTGGCCCCATACCCTCCACCGCTGCCAGCGCGTCGACACCCGCGAACGCCTGCATGGCGAGCGACTGGCCGATTCCTTCCGCCATGCGGTCTTTCAGCCCATTGATGTGGCTTGCTTTGCCGCGGATGATGCCGCCATTATCGCAATACATGAAGCGCACCAGCCGCAGGTGCGCCTCTTCGGCGCGTTGGAGAACAGTTTCGCTGTCCATAGCTTTCCTCCGGGCTTCTGGCGCATGCCCTCAGTAATGCTGCTCGCTGGCGGTATCATATCTGATAACTACGGGGAGACGTGGCGTAAATTGGTTGTGTACAGCGTACGATAGGCAACGGCACAATGACTGTCAAGACTACAAGCGCGGAGCTATACGACAGTGGCGAGAGATAAGGATGGCGACAATGGAAGCGCTAGACCTGACCGATATTCCGGTCATAGATGAACACTGTCATGGCTTCTACCGAGTGCAGCAACCGGCTGATGTCATGGCCTGGCGTCGCTACTTCACGGAGTCCGCGGACGAACGCATATGGCAGGAGCATGTTCCTTCCACCCTCTTCTACCACCGGCTGATTCGCGAGTTGGCCACATTTTTCGGTTGCGAAGCCACGGAGTCAGCGGTCTTGGAGGCGCGCAGTCGCTATCAATCTGACGACCTCATCCGCTCATTGCTCCGGGCGGCCAACATCGAGACCTTGCTGATCGATCAGGGATATCCAGCGGCTGAACTGCTCAAGCCCGATGCGGATGTCGCGGCGCTTGCGGGCTGTCGGGTGGGAGCGTTCCTGCGGCTGGAAAATTTGATGCAGGAGTTGATCGTAGCGCACGATACGCTGGATGGCGCTATCGAGGCGTTGCGCGCGGCGCTCGCCGATGTGCGCGCGCAGGGATACGTTGGCCTCAAGAGCATCGTCGCCTATCGCACGGGGCTGGATATTCGTTGGTGGGATACGTCTGAAGCGGCGGCGTCTTTCGCGCAGGCGCGCCAGGAGGTGGTTGACCAGGGACATGTGCGCTTGCAACACAAGCCACTGCTCGATACGCTACTGCACGTCGCATTTACCGAAGCGGCAAAGCAGGAGCTTCCAGTCCAGTTCCACACTGGCTACGGCGATACCGATGCGGACATGCTGCTGGCGAACCCGTTGCATCTGCGTGCGGTGCTAGAGCATCGGCCCTATCGCGGCATGCGGGTGGTGCTGCTGCACGAATGCTACCCATACACGCGCCAGGGCGGCTATCTCGCGGCGGTCTACGAGCGCGTCTACCTTGACCTGTCCTACGGCATTCCGTTTCTCAGCTACGGCGAGATGCTCGCATTTACCCGTACCGCGCTGGGAGTGGCGCCCACCTCGAAGCTGCTCTATAGCTCAGACGCGGTGGGGATTCCC
>JAICKD010000855.1 GCA_025928125.1 Ktedonobacterales bacterium | reverse complement strand
CGCCGAGGCGGCCGTTGCCTTCCGTATGGCCGCCGCCCAGCGCATCCGCGAGGCCGTAGGCGTTGACGAAGCCGCGAACAAACCAGCCACCAGCGAATGAATTTAGCGCTGTCGAAAGGCATCTAAGCTAGCATAGAGCGATAGCTGTGTCAGCCCGCGCAGGTGGGCTTCGTGGCCGCAGGCCCTTCAGGCGCGGTTTTAACCGCCCGCGCCGCCAGCCGGAAGAAAGAGAAGCGATCTCGTGCGATTTGGCCGCCATCTCTCCAATACGCCGAAAGGGCTGCAAGAGGCCCAGAGCATCGGCTGTGACGCCATCCAGGTCTTTCTGACCAACCCGCGTGGCTGGGCGGCGCCCGCGCACAATCCGGCGCTCGTCAAGGCGTTTCGCGCGGCAGCCGAACGCTATGGGCAGTCGCCGGTCGTCGTGCATGCCGCCTATCTGATCAATCTGGCGTCGCCGCGTCCCGAGATCTTCGACAAATCGGTGACATTGCTGCGCGCCACACTGGAACGGGCGTCGCTCTATGGCGCATCGAGCGTCGTCTTTCACGTCGGCAGCGCCACCGGGACGGGCGAAGAAGCCGGTCTGGAGCGGCTGGTGGCGGGCGTGCGCCAGGTGATGACAGGCGCGCCGGAGGATGTCATGCTGCTGCTGGAAAACGACACAGGCGGCGGCGGCAAAGTCGGCTATCGCTTCGAGAATCTGGCGCTCGTGCTGGCGGCGCTGCCAGAATTCGGCGCGCGGCTGGGCGTCTGCCTGGATACGGCGCACCTGTGGGCGGCGGGCTACGACATCGGCACGCCAGCGGGCGCCCGCGCCGTGCTCGATCAGGCCGATAGCATCATCGGGCTGGACCGCGTGCCAGTACTCCATGTGAATGACGCGCGCGAGGCATGCGGCAGCCACCGCGATATCCACGCGCGCATCGGCGAGGGCATGATTCCGGTCGAGGGGCTGACCGCTTTCCTGCGCGATCCGCGTGTTGCGCATACCACCGGCATTCTGGAGACGCCGATTCCAACCCTCGCGGAGGACAACAACGCGCCGGACTGGGCCGCCGAGCGGGCGCATATGGCGCTGGCGCGCTCCGTCGCCGGGCTGGCGATGCCTCCACTCCCAGCATTAGTGGCCAGCGATGAACCAGACGCGGAGGACGATGCGCCCGTCACGCACGCGGGGTGAGGCTGATTTGCGGGCGCGGCTGGCGACTGATGCAGAACCTCTCCCGGCCTTCGGCCACCCTCCCCTAGAAGGGGAGGGCCTGGGGCGAGTGTCCAGTCCGCTGGCGACGCGCGGCTCGTCTTGCGGCCCCTCCCCTCGCAGGGGAGGGGGTAGGGGAAGAGGTCGGGCGACGCGCACGCTCCGCTCGCCAGACTTGCCCCTGATAACCGCTCGCACTCTGGCGCGTCTATCGTCGCTCCAGTTGCGCCACCAGGCGCTTCGGCGCTGTCATCCGATAGCTCTCCTCGATCAGCTCGGCGAGCTGCTCCCAGTCGAGGTCGATGTCGAGCCAGGCGCCTACCCACCCGTGATGGCCGACATATGGCGGGACAAAGAAGACTCGTGGGCTAGTGTGGATCAGCGCGCCCTGCGCCCCTGGCGGCGCTTTGAGCCAGACAGACATCCGCCCGTCCTGTGGATGGCGCAT
>JAICKD010000060.1 GCA_025928125.1 Ktedonobacterales bacterium | reverse complement strand
CCGGGGGACAATGTGACGATGACGGTGGAGTTGCATGCCCCGGTCGCGTTGGAAGAGGGCAGCCGCTTCGCCATTCGTGAGGGCGGTCGCACCGTCGGCGCGGGCGCTGTCACCAAGGTCACCGCATAACCAATCAGTAGGGCCTCGTTCCCCAGGGAACGGGGCCATTCGTCTGGAATAAGTGGCTCTGCGTCCGAATTGTCAGGACTGAGACACGGAGAAAGTGAGTAGAGATGGCTACCGCAACAAAGCAGCGGATCCGCATCCGGCTCAAGGCGTATGACCACCGGATTCTGGATCAGTCCGCGGCCCAGATCGTCGAGACGGCGCAGAATACAGGCGCGCGGGTCTCGGGTCCAGTGCCGCTACCGACCGAGATCGCGAAGTACACCGTGCTGCGCGGCCCGTTCATTGACAAGGACTCGCGTGAGCAGTTCGAGATTCGCACCCACAAGCGGCTGATTGATATCGTCGAGCCGACGCCGAAGACGGTCGAGGCGCTGACACGGCTCAATCTCCCGGCGGGTGTGGATATCGAGATCAAGTTGTAGCAGGAGACTGCTCTAGTTGCCGATAGCAGTGTCGGCACGCGGGACAAGACGCTCGGAAGGCGCAACGCGCGCCGCGTGTCTGGAGCGCTTCGATAGAGAACGCGATCCACCGGACACGTCGTCCACTGGCTGTAGCGCATTGCTGGCCAGAGGACGCAACAAGCATCTGGCGCCTCGTGAAGGACGCTGCATGGAGAATCACGATGTTGAGTGGAATGCTCGGCCGCAAGGTGGGGATGACCCAGATCTTTGGCGCGAATGGCGCCATCATCCCGGTCACCATCATCGAGGCCGGACCCTGCACGATCACGCAGGTCAAAACGGAAGCCAGGGACGGCTACGAGGCTGTCCAACTGGGCTTCGACACCATCGAGGCGAAGCGCGCGACGCGCCCGATGCTCGGCCACCTGGGCCACGAGCTGAAGGCCACCGAGCGCCAGCGCCGCGAGGAGCAGCGAACGCAACAGAAAGTTCGCCAGGCTGCGCGGCAGAAGAAACAGGCCACCGAGGCAGAGGCCGATCAGGCCGAGTCTGCCGAGGCGACTGAGGCAGGCGCGACGACGACGACGGCTCCCGCGAAGCGCGGCGCGAAACGGCGCGGCGGCGCTGGCAAGGCGCTTGGCCCGTTCAAGGTGCTGCGCGAAGTGAAAGTCGTTGGCGACCTCCCGACGGTTGGCGACGAGGTCACGGTAGACATGTTTGCCGAGGGCGAAGAGGTCGATATCATCGGCACGTCCAAGGGCAAAGGGTTTGCCGGTGTCATGAAGCGCCACGGATTCCGCGGCGGCCAGCGGACACATGGCCAGTCCGACCGCGCCCGCGCCCCAGGCTCCATCGGCCCTGGCACCACGCCAGGTCGTGTCTATAAGGGGACGCGCATGGCTGGCCGGATGGGGAACGAGCGCGTCACGGTGAAGGCGCTACGGATCGTCCAGGCGGACCCGGAGCGGAACCTGCTCGTTGTGCAAGGATCAGTGCCAGGCGCGAATGGCGGCCTGCTGGTGATCCGTAAGACCGCCGTGCAGATGGCAGTCGCCGCGCGGCAGCAGCGTGGCTAGGCGGGGATGAGGAGACAATAATGCCATCCGCGAATGTCTATGATATGGACGGCCAGATCGTCCGAGAAGAACATCTGGATAACTACGTGTTTGGGGCGCCGATCAATACGGCCGTGCTGCACCAGGTGGTGACGGCGCAGTTGGTGAATCGGCGTCAGGGGACGGCCTCGACCAAGACCCGCGCTGAGGTGCGCGGCGGCAGCAAGAAGCCGTATCGCCAGAAGGGTACAGGCCGCGCGCGTCAGGGTTCCACTCGCGCGCCACACTGGCGTGGCGGTGGCACGGCTTTTGGCCCGCGCCCGCATGCCTACGAGCGCGCGATTCCGCGCAAGATGAAGCGCATTGCCATCCGGTCGGCGCTGTCCGATAAGGCGGCGAATGGGCGCATCCTGCTGATGGAGCGGATCGAGATCGACGCGCCGCGCACCAAAGACATGGAGGCGCTGCTCAGCAATCTGCCCGTCACCCGTACGGTGCTGCTGCTCTTGCCAGCGCGTGACGAGAACGTTATTCTCTCGGCGCGCAATATTCCGGCGATCAGGCTCGGACACGTCGATTCGACGAACGTGATCGAGCTACTCAAATACGACCACCTGTTGATGACGCTGGAGACAGCGCGCATCCTGGTCAAGAAGTTTGGCCGCGACGCCGATGACCGCCTGCAAATGAAGCGGCATCCGAACGTGGTGCTGCGACGCAGAGCGCGCGCGGCCCATGAGGCGGCGAAGCTGGCGGCGTCTGGCAAGACCACCGCGACGGCGAAGCCCGCCAGGACCGCGAAGGCGGCGGCAACGTCGGAGGAGAAGGCGCCGAAAGCGCCCCGGACGACGAAGGCGGCAACGTCGGCTAAGGCCGACGCTGGGGCAGACGCGACCGCCGAGAAGGCGCCGAAGACCACCCGCAAGCGCGCCACCGAGAAGACTGAGAAGGGCGGAGAGGAATAGACCATGGAGATTACCGAGGTTATTCGTCGCGGTATTCTGACCGAGAAATCGTCCGCCTTACAGCAGTTGGACAATGGGCGCGGCAAGATCATCCCGCAGTACACCTTCGAGGTGGCGATTGGCGCGAACAAGTTCCAGATCAAGCAGGCCGTCGAGGCCATGTTCAACGTGAAGGTTGTCCGCGTCAATACGATGCGTATGCCCGGCAAAGCGCGCCAGATTCGGACGCGCAAGGGCATTTATCGCGCTGAGGCTCACCCGTGGAAGAAGGCCATCGTCACGCTGGCTGAGGGCGAGAGTATCGCGCAGTTGCAGCCATAGGCGACGTTCTGGGAGGACGCAAACATGCCAATTCGTGTGTATAAGCCGACATCACCAGGACGACGCGCCATGTCGGTCTCGACCTTTGATGAGATCACTCGCTCCCGCCCGGAGCGCTCACTGGTCGCGAAGAAGAACAGTCGTGCTGGCCGCAACAACGAGGGCCACATCACGGCCCGGCATCGTGGCGGCGGGGTGAAGCGGCGCTATCGCATCATTGATTTCAAGCGCAACAAGTTCGGCGTTCCGGCGAAGGTCTTCTCGATTGAGTATGATCCCAACCGCTCGGCGCGTATCGCGCTGCTGCACTATGTTGACGGCGAAAAGCGCTACATCCTCGCGCCGAATGGCCTGAAGGTGGGCGACCGTGTGATGAGCGGCCCGGAGGCCGATATCCGCGTGGGCAACGCATTGCCCCTCCGCAATATCCCGACCGGCACCGTCATCCACAACATCGAGATGCATAAAGGACGCGGCGGCCAGATCGTCCGTAGCGCGGGGACGGCGGCGCAGCTGATGGCGAAGGAAGGCGATTACGCCATCGTGCGTCTGCCTTCCGGCGAGCAACGAACCTTCCATCTCGAATGCATCGCGACGGTGGGCCAGGTGGGCAATCTCGATCACGAGAACGTGCGCATCGGCAAGGCCGGACGCTCACGCTATCTGGGGCGCCGCCCGCATGTGCGCGGCTCGGTGATGAATCCAGTGGACCACCCGCATGGTGGTGGTGAGGGACGCGCGCCAATCGGCGGCCAGCCACAGACACCCTGGGGCAAGCCAGCGATGGGCTTCAGGACCCGCCATAACAAGCGGACCGACAAGTATATTTTGCGACGTCGTAACGCCGGCAGGGGCCGGTAGTCGGAACGGAAAGAGGATTCTATGTCGCGTTCGACCAAGAAAGGCCCCTATATCCATCCCTCCCTGCTCAAGAAGGTTGCGGGGATGGCGCGGGGCGGCGAAAAGCGCGTTATCAAGACGTGGTCTCGCGCTTCGACGATTCTGCCGATGATGGTCGGCCTGACCATCGCGGTTCATAACGGCAAGACACATGTGCCGGTGTATGTCACCGAAAACATGGTCGGCCACAAGCTCGGCGAGTTCGCCCCCACCCGGAAATTCCACGGGCATGCTGGCGACCGGAACGAGAAAACTGGGCGCGTGCGCTAGCGGGGGGATTGTATGCAGACACGGGCAATTGCCAAAAACGTGGGTCATCCGCCCCGCAAAGTGCGGCGCGTGACCGACGCCATCAAGGGGCGCCGCGTAAGTGAGGCGCTCGCGATTCTGAAGTTCCTGCCGAACATGCCGGCGCGCGATGTCTACAAGGTCGTCGCCTCGGCGGCAGCGAACGCCGAAAACAACTATAGCATGGATCCAGACGAGCTTTGGGTGGTGAACGCGCTGGCCGATGAAGGCATGAAGCTCAAGCGCATGCGCGCTCGGCCGCACGGACGCTTCTCGCGCATCTTGCGCCGCAGCACCCACATCACTGTCTACATCTCGGATGATCCAAATGACGTGCCGCGCAAGGCGCGTGAGAATGCTCGTCGGCGGTAGGCTGCGGCAGAGGAGGCTCACGATTGGGGCATAAAGTTCATCCCACCGGCTTCCGGTTGGGCGTTATCAAAGGTTGGGACTCGCGCTGGTACGCCGACAAGACGTACAAAGACCTGCTTGCCGAAGATCGCAAGCTGCGCGACATCATCCGCAAGCGGCTGGCCAACGCGGGCATCTCGCGCATCGAGATCGAGCGCGTGGCCGGGACGCAGATCGCCGTCACCATCCACACCGCCAAGCCAGGCATTGTCATTGGCAAGAGCGGCGAGAGTGTCGAGCGACTGCGCCAGGACCTGGAGCGCCAGACGAAAAAGAAGGTGCGCCTGAGCATCGTCGAGATACGTACGCCCGAACTGGACGCGTATCTGGTGGCGCGCAGCATCGCCGACCAACTCGAAAAGCGCGTCTCGTTCCGCCGGGCGATGAAACAGGGCGTGCAGAAGACGATGCGCGCGGGCGCAAAGGGCATCAAGGTCGTGATGGGCGGGCGGCTCGGCGGCGCTGAGATTGCGCGCGTCGAGAAGGAGTCTGAGGGCAGCGTGCCGTTGCAGACGCTCCGCGCCGATATCGACTATGGCCTGGCCGAGGCGCACACCACCTATGGTGTCATCGGCATCAAGGTCTGGATCTATCACGGCGATGTGCTGCCGGAGCGCCAGCGCGAGCGTGTCAGCCAGGGTGTCTCGTCGCCTGCGGCTGAGCGCGGCGACCGTGGCGAGCGCCGAGGCGGTCGTGGTGGCGAGCGCGGCGACCGTGGTGATCGTGGCGGCCCCCGTGGCGACCGCGGCCCACGCTCAGGCGGGGCCGGTGGTGAGCGCGGCGGCCCACGAACGGGTGGGACGGGTGGCCCACGGACCGGCGGCCCACGCTCAGGTGGCGCGGGTGGTCCGCGGACCGGCGCGACCGGTGGCGCTCCGCGCGCCCCACGGACACCGCGCCCGACAGCGGGTGGCGCTTCTGCCAGCCAGCCTGTACCGCCGACACCAGAGGCGACGGACTCCGCCGCCAACAATTCGAATCATCCGCCGACGGATTCCGCTTCGACGCCAGAGACCAACGAATCTGACTCGTAGCCGCTCAAATCGGCATCCAACCGTCGCATAGTTGTGGCCGCACGCGCATCGCCACCGTACCAATACTTCGGGCGAGATGGCGGCGGCCGGCGAACTCGAACTGGAGCATCTGCCATGTTACTGGCGCCATCGAGAACCAAATATCGTAAACAACACCGCGGGCGCATGCGGGGTAAAGCCTATCGTGGCAGCACCATCGCCTTTGGTGAGTTCGCCTTGCAGGCGCTGGAGCCGGTCTGGCTGGAGGCGCGCCAGATCGAGGCTGCGCGTATCGCCATGACCCGCTTCATCAAGCGCGGTGGGAAGGTCTGGATTCGCGTCTTCCCCGATAAGCCGGTGACTTCTAAGCCAGCCGAGACCCGCATGGGTTCCGGCAAGGGCGCGCCTGACCACTGGGTTGCCGTGGTCAAACCAGGGCGCATTCTCTTCGAGCTTGGCGGCGTCCGCGAAGACGTTGCCAAAGAGGCCATGCGGCTGGCGGCGAACAAGCTGCCCATTCAGACGAAGTTTATCGTCCGGCAGGAGGCGGAAAGTGTCGAAGCTTAATGATCGCCGCCATGAAATTCGGGCGATGAACATGCACGACGCGCAGCAGGAGATCAACGACCTGCGGCGTCATCTCTTTGAGCTGCGTATCCGTAAGGATCGCGGCGAGATCAAGAATAATCGCGAATTTGCACAGGTCAGGGCAGATATCGCTCGGCTGATGTTCCATCTCAGCGAGTTGCAGAACGCTGCCGTGTTAGAGGCACAGGGTGCGCTGGATGACGCGGCTGTTGCCAGTGAGGAGAAGTAGGCAATGGCGAAAAAGACTCCAGGCGAGTCGGCTCCGGTCGCCAAGCCACAGCCAGAGCCACAAGCTCAGGTTCAGGCACAGCCGCAGCCGAAGCCACATCGCCGCCAACGCAAACAGGGGCGAGTCGCCAGCGACAAGATGCAGAAGACTATCGTCGTCGCCGTAGAGGAGCTGAAGCGGCACCGGGTCTACAAGCGCACCTATCGCTATACGACGCGGTTTAAGGCGCACGATGAATATAACGAGGCCCGCATCGGCGATATCGTCGTGATCGAGGAGACGCGCCCGCTGAGCAAAGAGAAGCGGTGGAAGCTGGTAAAGATCCTCAATCGCGCGATTCAGACCATGCCGGTCGAAGAGGCCGTGGCCCAACTCGCGCCTGACCTGCCAGAGAACGACGAAGCCGAGACGGAAGACGAGGAGTAGCGACATGATTATCCCGCAGACACGGCTCAAGGTGGCCGATAACACGGGCGCCAAAGAGATCATGTGCATCCGCGTCATGACGCCTAACAAGCGCTGGGCCAGCGTCGGTGACCTGATCAAGGCGTCGGTCAAGGTGGCGCAGCCCAACGGCGCGGTCAAGAAGGGCGAGGTCGTCACGGCGGTGGTCGTGCGCGTCGCCAAAGAGTATGGCCGCCCGGATGGCAGCTATATCAAGTTCGACGAGAACGCGGCGGTGATTATCTCCGCGGGCAACAATCCGCGCGGCACCCGCATCTTTGGGCCGGTCGCCCGCGAGTTGCGCGAACGCAATTTTATGAAGATCATCTCGCTCGCGCCGGAAGTGCTCTAAGAAAGAGCGCTGCGAATGAGCGTGAGTGAGAAGTAAGAGACGAAGAGGCCAAAGGGCAAGGGAAGAGGCGAAGAAGTAGATGGCGACAACTCAGAAACATGAGAAAAAGCCCCTGCACCTGGCCAAGCTGCATGTGCATAGAGGCGATACCGTTCTGGTGCTGACCGGTAAAGATCGCGGCAAGCGCGGAACGGTGCAGCGTGCGATGCCCCGCGAGAACAAGGTGATCGTGGAGGGCGTCAATATCGCCAAGAAGCATATGAAGGCGGGCCGGGGCATGGCGGCGGGCATCATCGAGAAGGCGATGCCGCTGCATGCGTCCAATGTCATGGTCATCTGCACGGAGTGTGGCAAGCCAACACGCATTGGCCACGAGCACGTTGCTTCGGATGCGGATGAGAAGGAGCGGGTGCGCCGGGTGTGCAAGCAGTGCGGCCAGCTTATTCAGGAACATACGAGGGATTAAGCCATGGCAACCCCAAAGGCGACATCAAAGGCGACGCCCAAGGCGGCGCCAACCACGCCACGGTTGAAAGAGCGCTATCGCAAGGAAATCGTTCCGGCGCTCATGAAAGAATTCAGTTATTCCAACGTCATGCAGGCGCCCGTCGTCCATAAGATCGTGATCAATATTGGCATGGGCGAGGCGATCCAGACGCCGAAGACGATGGAGAACGCCGTACGCGACCTGAGCGATATCACGGGCCAGCGTCCGGTGGTCACCAAGGCGAAGCGCTCGGTGGCGTCGTTCAAGCTGCGCGAGGGCATGCCCATCGGCTGCACCGTCACGCTCCGCGGCAATCACATGTATGATTTTCTGGATAAGCTGGTGAGTGTGGCGCTGCCACGCCTGCGCGACTTCCAGGGTGTCTCGCGCGACTCATTCGATGGGCGCGGCAACTATACCCTGGGTATTCGCGAGCAGCTGGTCTTCCCGGAGATCAACTACGACAAGATCGACAAAGTGCGCGGCATGGAGATCACCATCGTGACCACCGCCCGCACCGACGAAGAGGGACGCCGCCTGCTCCAGCTGGTGGGCATGCCGTTCAAGCATCAGCAGACCCAGCAGGCGTAACATTTGTGGCTATTTTGTGTTCAGTGTTTTTGATTGAGTACCGCGATATGCGGGACTAAGGGCCGGAAACCGGTGTGAATCATTACATCGTTCCACCGAAGCCCGGTCCCTCGCCCTGGAGGGGGCAACGATGGCAAAGACTTCGATGATCGTCAAGTCCCAGCGCAAACCCAAGTTCAAAGTTCGCCAGCACAACCGTTGCGGCAACTGCGGTCGGCCCCGCGCCTACATGCGCAAGTTTGGCCTCTGCCGCATCTGCTTCCGCGAGCGCGCCCTGCGGGGCGAACTGCCCGGCGTGACCAAGTCGAGCTGGTAGGACTGCGAGGAGGGCTTGTAATGAACATGACCGATCCCATCGCGGATATGCTGACACGCATCCGCAACGCGATCATGGCGCGCCACACGCGCGTGATCATTCCCGCCTCGAATATGAAGGTCGCCATTGCGCGTATCCTCAAAGACGAAGGCTATATCAAGGATTTCGACGTCATCAAGGATAATCCGCAGGGGACGATTCGCATTACCCTGCGCTATGTGGACAAGCGCCCGGTGCTCAGCCAGCTCAAGCGCGTGAGCAAGCCCGGTCTGCGCGTCTACACCCGCCGCGACGCGATTCCGCGCGTGCGTGGTGGCCTGGGTACGGCGATCATCTCGACGCCCAGCGGTTTGATGACAGGTCGCCAGGCATTTCAGCAGGGGCTTGGCGGCGAAGTGGTCTGCTACGTCTGGTAGTCAGGGGGTATGATATGTCGCGCATTGGACGGTCGCCGATTACGGTGCCAGCCGGTGTGAAGGTGGAAATCGGATCCGGAAATGCCGTCACGGTGACCGGGCCAAAGGGCAGCCTGTCCCACACCTTCCCCGCGATGCTGACAATCACCCAGGATGGTGATATCATCACCGTTTCCCGGCCTGATGACAGCAAGCAGAGCAAATCACTGCACGGGCTTTCGCGGTCGCTGCTCAACAATATGGTGGTCGGCGTCAAAGATGGCTTCACCAAGAACCTCGAATTGCAGGGGGTAGGCTATCGTGTCGCGAAGGTCGGCGAGAATCTGGTCTTTCAGGTGGGCTTCTCGCACCCGGTGCAGATGAACCCGCCGGAGGGTATCTCATTCACTGTGGACGGCACAACCAGGCTCAGCGTCACTGGCATCGACAAGCATATGGTGGGCCAGGTCGCGGCCAATATTCGCTCGATCCGCAAGCCGGAGCCGTATAAGGGCAAGGGCATTCGCTACAGCGGCGAGCGGGTGCGCATGAAGGCTGGTAAGGCCGGGAAGGTCGGCGGCAAGAAGTAGCCACCTGGATCTTACGGTCGGCACTGGCCATGTCGCGTGTTTCTCGTGTATTCTAGGAGGCGCTGCCCGGTCGTGGGTGGACGTAGTGCCAGCCACGTCACGTAGTCCGGCTGGGAGGCCTCTCGTTGAAGGTCTGCATGGAGCAGAGAGATGATTAAGAAGCAGTATTCCAATCAGGCGCGCCTGCGGCGGCACCAGCGCGTGCGCAAGAAGGTTTCGGGGACGAGCCAGCGGCCGCGCCTCGCCGTCTTCCGAAGCGCGACGCAGATCTACGCACAGGTAATCGACGATACGCGCAACCATACGCTGGTGGCCGCATCGTCGCGCGATCCGCAGTTCGCGGCGGAGGCCAAGAAGACCGAGGCGCTGACGGACAACGACGAGACAGCGGCGGCGATCAAGGGGCTGAGCAAGAACAAGCGCGTCGTCGAGGCGTGGCAGGTCGGCCAGGTCATCGCGCAGCGGGCGAAGGCGCTGGGCATCACGTCGGTGGTCTTTGACCGCGGCGGCTATATTTATCATGGGCGCGTAGCGGCGCTGGCCGAGGGCGCCCGCAAAGGCGGCCTGGACTTCTAGAGGCGCGGGGGAGCACAATGCCAAAGATTGACGCATCGCGACTGAATCTGGAAGAGACCGTGGTTCAGGTCGCTCGCGTGGCGAAAGTGGTGAAGGGCGGACGTCGCTTCAGCTTCCGCGCGCTGGTGGTGGTCGGAGATCGCTCCGGCCATGTCGGAGTAGGTCTGGG
>JAICKD010000276.1 GCA_025928125.1 Ktedonobacterales bacterium | reverse complement strand
CCCGAAGCCGCGCTACCTCTGCGTCAACGCCGACGAGAGCGAGCCGGGTACCTTCAAAGACCGCATGATTATGGAGGTCTGCCCGCACCTGCTGGTCGAAGGGACGATCATCTCGTCCTACGCCACCAACGTCCACCACGCCTTCATCTACATTCGCGGCGAGCTACCTCTCGCGGAACAGCAGATGTCGCGGGCGGTGCGGGAAGCCTATGGCGCCGGACTGCTGGGCAAGAACATCCTCGGCAGCGGCTTCGATCTCGATATCACGGTGCATCGCGGCGCGGGCGCGTATATCTGCGGTGAGGAGAGCGCGCTGCTCGAATCGCTGGAGGGCAAGCGCGGCTATCCGCGGCTGAAGCCGCCCTTCCCGGCCGTTGTCGGCCTCTATAGCAGCCCGACCGTCATCAATAACGTCGAGACGATTGCGACCGTCCCGGCGGTGGTCGAGCACGGCGCAGCCGTCTACTCCGCCTATGGGACCGAGAGAAGCAAAGGCACGCGCATCTACTGCCTCAGCGGCCATGTGGAGCGGCCCGGCAACTACGAGCTGCCGCTGGGCATACCGCTGCGGACGCTGATCGAAGACTACGGCGGCGGGGTACGCGGCGGGCGGCAGATCAAGGCGATCATCCCCGGCGGCTCGTCCACGCCGTTCCTGCTGCCATCGCAGCTCGATACGCCGTTGGACTATGAATCGGTCGCGGCGGCGGGCTCGATGCTCGGCTCCGGCGGCGTGGTGGTGTTGGACGACCAGACGTGCATCGTCGGCGCGGTGCTGCGGATGTCGGAGTTCTACCGCGACGAGTCGTGCGGCAAATGCACGCCGTGCCGCGAAGGGACATTCTGGCTGGTGCAGCTGCTGGAACGTCTAGAAGAGGGACACGGCAAAGAGAGCGATATTCCGCTGCTGGCGGATATCTGCGACAACATGCTGGGTCGCTGCTTCTGCCCGCTGGGCGATGCCGCGACGATGTCCATCACCAGCAGCATCAAACTGTTCTACGACGAATACCTTCACCATATCACTGCGCATGGCTGTCTGGTTGGGCCGCGCGCGCGTGGAGTGGCTGTCGCGGCGCATGCCTGAGTTGGGTATAAGCCGGGCGTGAGCAACCAATGGGACGTGTGGCAAGCGGGAAGAAAACAGGTCATGGGTGAGCAACAAGAGCTGGTCACGATCACGATAGATGGGCGCGAGATCAGTGTTCCCAAAGGGACGCTGATCTGGGAGGCCGCCCGCAGGCTTGGCATCGAGATTCCCATCTACTGCTACCATCCCAAGATGGACCCGCTGGGCGCCTGCCGCATGTGCTTTGTCGAGGTCAAGGGGATGCCCAAGCCCATGACCGCCTGCACAACGACCGTGATGGCGCCCAGCAAGCCCGGCGATCCCAATATGGCCGTCTTCACCGACTCGCCGATGGTGAAGAAGAGCCGCCAGGGTACGCTCGAATTCCTGCTCATCA
The DNA here is from genome assembly GCA_025928125.1 of Ktedonobacterales bacterium. GTDB lineage: Bacteria > Chloroflexota > Ktedonobacteria > Ktedonobacterales > JADMIN01 > DAHUXT01. The sequence goes on along the minus strand of JAICKD010000276.1, from coordinate 4,047 downwards.
ACCATCCGCTCGACTGCCCTATCTGCGATAAGGGCGGCGAGTGTGACCTGCAAGACTTCACGCTGCGTTATGGTCCCGGCGCGAGCCGCTTCGATCTGAGCAAGCGCCATTTCCCCAAGCCAGTGCCGGTTAGCGAGAGCATCCTGCTTGACCGCGAGCGCTGTATCTCCTGCCAGCGCTGCGTCCGCTTCTGCCAGGATGTCGCGATGGAAAACGGCCTGGTCATGCTGGAGCGCGGCTTCAAGACGGAGGTCGGTGTCGAGGCGGATGCGCCGTTTGACTCGATCTTCTCCGGTAATGTGGTCGAGATGTGTCCGGTCGGCGCGCTGACGGCGAAAAGCTTCCGCTTCGTGACGCGCCCGTGGGAGCTGAAGCGCACGCCGAGTGTCTGCGGTCATTGTTCGGTCGGCTGCAACGTGCTGGTGGACGTGCGGGTGAACAAGCTCACGCGCCAGTACAGCCGCACCAACGACGACATCGACGAGGGCTTCCTCTGCGACCGGGGCCGCTGGAATATGGCAATCGTGAACAGCCCAGACCGGCTGCGCACGCCGCTGATCCACAAACATGGGCGGCTCCAGCCAGCCAGCTGGGACGACGCGCTGAGGACGATCTCGGTCCGGCTGCACGATATCATCAAGCAGCATGGGGCGAACGCCATCGGCGGCATCGGCTCGACCCACACGACCAACGAAGAGGCGTACCTCTTCCAGAAGCTGCTACGCGCCGGGATCGGCACGAACAATGTGGACCACTATCATGGGCGCTTCCCCGCTGTGGAACGCAACGGGCTGCCCTGGGTCTGGACCGACTCAATCGCCGGGCTGGAGAAGGCCAGCGTGATCGTTCTGCTGGGGACCGACACCTATCAGCGCCAGCCGATTATCGATCTGCGCATCCGCCGAGCCATTCGCAAGGGGACGCGCGTCTACGTCGTCACGCCGGAACCGGCGCGGCTCGACCGACTCGCGGCGGGCGCGATCCGCTACACCGCCGGGCAGACCGGGACGGTGGCGCGCGCGCTGCTCAGCGTGGTGCTAAGCGAACAGTTGACCCGTGGCGACTTCGCCACCAAACGCGCCGCCAGCATCAAGGCGCTACGGACTTCGCTGGCTGGTACCGACGCGCAGACGCTGGCGCGGACGGCTGGCGCGGACATCAAGGTGTTGCGAGCGCTGGCACGCGAGATCGCCCAGGCCAGTGGCGCGGTGCTGCTCTACGATGAGATGGCGACCCGCGAGCCGACCGGCGCGACACTGCCGCAGGATGTGCTGCGCCTGGCGCAGTTGACCGATAACTTCGGGCGTCCCGGCGCGGGCGCAGGCCCACTGATGGAGGACAGCAACTCGCTCGGCGCGCGCGATATGGGCGTCCTGCCCGATCAGTTTCCCGGCTATCTGCCACTCGCGGACGGTGCGGCGCTGGCGCAGGCATGGGGGACGAAACTGCCCACAGCAGCCGGGAAGGACTATGATGCGATGCTCGATGGGGGGGTTCGCGCGTTATATGTGATGGGGGCTGATCCCGCGCGCCACGCCACGCCCGAGCAGATGGCCAGGCTCGATGCGCTCGACTTCCTCGTCGTGCAGGACCTTTGTCTGACAGAGACGGCGAAGCGCGCGTCGGTTGTGCTGCCCGCGGTCGCCTATACCGAGAAGGACGGCACGTTTACCAACACGGAACGGGCCGTGCAGGTGGTGCGCCGCGCAATGGATGAGCTGCCGGGGGCGCTGCCCGACTGGCAGATTCTCGGTGGCCTGGCCAACGCATTCGGCCTGAGCTGGCATTATGGTTCGCCGGTCGAGATTCTGGCGGAGATCAGGCGCGTCGTGCCGCTCTACGCAGGCGTCTCGCGCCGTGGTCTGGGGAAAGAAGGCGCACGCTGGCCGTTCGGCGTCGGCGAGAACGACGCGAATGGCAAGCCGACGCTGGTGGGCAGCTCCCACCTCACCTGGGATATGGTCGAGCATGGGGTCTCGGGCGGCGCTGGCAACAGTGAACCCGCATTGCCGCGAACGCAGGGGGAGCGGAACTGATGTCTGATGTTGCGTGGGCCGTCGTCGCGGCGGTCGTGAAAAGCATTATCGCCATCGTGCTGCTGCTGACCGCGTTCGCCTATATGACGCTGATCGAGCGGCGGGTGATCGCGCGCTTCCAGCGGCGGGTCGGGCCGAATCGCGCGGGTCCGCTGGGCGTCTTCCAGCCCGTCGCCGATGCGGTCAAGATGGCGTTCAAAGAGCAGTTCATGCCCGCGCGGGCCGTCCGGTTCACTTTCCTGATGGCTCCGGCGCTGGCCGTCTTCATCGCGCTCTCGGCCTTCGCGGTCATCCCGCTGGGCGACCGCACCACTTGGGGAACATCGCCTATCGCGCGCGCCTGGGCGCCGTTCATCAGCGATATCAACGTCGGCATTCTCTACATCCTCGCCATCTCGTCGCTGGCCGTCTATGGCATCGTGCTGGCGGGGTGGTCATCGGGCAACCACTATTCGCTGCTCGGCGCGCTCCGTTCGGCGGCGCAGATGGTCTCCTACGAGGTCAGCATCGGCCTCTCGATTGCGGGCGTGCTGATGTTCGCGGGTAGCCTGAATATGGTGGATATCGTCCACGCGCAGGTGCATCAGGGCATCTGGTTCATCCTGGCGCAGCCGCTCGGCTTCATCCTCTACGGCATCGCGGCGATAGCCGAGGTCAACCGCGCCCCGTTCGATCTGCCCGAGGCGGAGCAGGAGCTGGTCGCGGGCTATCTGACGGAGTTCAGCGGCCTGCGCTGGAGCCTCTTCCAGATGGCTGAATACATCAATATGATTACGACCAGTTCGGTGCTGGCGACGCTCTTCCTGGGCGGCTGGACGCTGGGCAAGCTCGACGGCATTCTTGGCGCGCCCTTCATCTGGTACGGCATCAAAGTGGCGTTCTTCCTATTCATCTTCATCTGGCTGCGCGCGACATTGCCCCGCATTCGCTACGATCAGTTGATGCGATTTGGCTGGCAGGTGTTGCTGCCGCTCTCGGTGCTCAACGCGCTCGTGACCGCCGTGGTGATCGCCTTCGACCTGCCGTGGTGGATCAGTGGACTGGCCGGGCTGTTCATCCTGCTGATCGCCAGCGCCGTCTATTACCTGCGGCTGCGGGCGCGTCGCCGGGCAATGCCCACCACACCCGCGACGGCGGACCTCGATCTGGTGATGCCGTCCAGCGTGCGCATGGCGACCATCGATCCATCACGGCCGCCCGTCATGCCAGCGAACACGACCGAGGTCGCAGACGTGGATACCACCGTCGCCACGCCGTAAACGGGGCGTATGGAAGTTGTCGGATTCAGGAGGCTAGCAGATGAGGAACAAGTGCGACGTATGGCTGGCGGTTTTAACCGCCAGCCACGCGCGGCCAACAGCGTTGAACGCCTGTACGATAGATAGCGAGAATACCCATGGGCATGGAAATCATCAAGGGGTTGGCGACGACGCTCAAGGAGTTGGGCAAGAAGCCAACCACCGTCTCCTATCCTGAGGAGAAGCGCGACCTTCCGCCGCGTTTTCGCGGGCGGCACGTGCTGCACCGCTACGAGAGCGGGCTGGAGCGCTGCGTCGGCTGCTATCTCTGCGCGGGAGCCTGCCCGGCGGATGCCATCTACATCGAGGCGGAGGAGAACACCGATGAGCACCGGGTCTCGCCCGGCGAGCGTTATGCCCGCGTCTTCGATGTGAATCTGCTGCGCTGCATCTTCTGTGGCTACTGCCAGCAGGCCTGCCCAACCGGCGCGATCACGCTCGAAAACATCTACGAGCTGTCGTCGCTGCGCCCGGACGATCTGGTCTACCATAAAGAGCAGCTGCTCGAACCTGAGGGGGAATCGACGCACGGCGCGATCCTCGACTGGTCGCCAAATCCGCCGGAGGAGACGACGACGCCGATCCCCAGCCGCCAGGGCTTCTTCGATGGGCTTGAGGCGACGGCGACGGCGGTGGGCCAGGCCAATCTGCCCGCCGAGCAGCAGATTCTGCTCGACGCCGAGACCGAACCCGCGACGCAGCCCACCATCGTT
>JAICKD010000558.1 GCA_025928125.1 Ktedonobacterales bacterium | reverse complement strand
GTGCCATCCAGCTCGAAATAGAGCGGGATCAGCTCGCAGGGCAACTGCGCGAAGACCTTCGGCACAATCATCCCCGCCATGCCGTTGCCCGCGTCCACCGCGATCTTGAGCGGGCGCACCTTCGCCACATCGATGAACGAGAGGACATGGCGCACGTAGTCGTCGGTCACGTCGCGCTGAATCACCTGGCCCTTACGCGCTGGTTCAGGCGGATTGCCCGCCAGCGCCAGATCGCGAATCGCGTTGCCGCCCGTCTCCGAGCTGATGGCGATGGCCTCCTCGCGACACATCTTCAGGCCGTTGTACTGCTTGGGATTGTGCGAGGCCGTCACCATGACGCCAGCGGGATAGCCAAACTTGCCGACGGCGAAGTACAACTCGTCAGTGGTGGTCATGCCCAGGTCAATCGCGTCTGCCCCCTGGTCGGTGATGCCACGGACGAGCGCGCCCGCCAGCGCTGGCGAGGAGACGCGCATATCGCGCCCAACGGCAACCGCCTGGGCGCCGAGATACTGCACAAAGGCGCGCCCGATGCGATATGCGACGTCCTCGTCGAGCGTCTCGGGGTAGATGCCGCGCACATCGTAGGCGCCGAATATCTTGGGGTTGATCGCCTTGCTCTCCGCCATCTGTGATGACCCCTCTCTGCCATTATGTGCTCTCTACAATGTACCGTGGACAGTCCTGGCCTTTCTAGGCCGGGATAGGATGGCAGCGGACTTGAAAGCCCCACTAGCCCAAAGGCAAGGGACCATTTATGGTCCATCACACATTACTCCGGCCATTTATGGCCGAGAGCGTCCATCGCGCCGCGCCATCATGCAACGTTGCGTAGACCGCTAGAACACCGGCATCAGCAGCAGGCCGCGCCCCAAAATCTCGCCGATGAAGATGAACGAGACGCACAGGTATAACATGCCGGTGGCCGACTGGAACGAGCGCCCGCGCGCCAGCCAGAGCGCGACCCCACCCAGCGCCAGCGGCGCAAGGAAGCCCATCACGAATTGCAGCCCAAACATCGCGCCGGTACTCAGCGGCGCCTCGCGTACCTGCGCGGTGGTCGGCGGTTTCTGCCCCGGCGCAACGGTCGGCGTGCTGATGACGACACCATTCTGGCCGGTGGTGATCTGCGTGCCGGGCGAGACCGTGACCGTCTTGAGCGTCGTGTGCGCGGTGCTTGGCCCGATGGCCAGCGTGAAGAGCAGTTCCAGCGCCAGCGCGGCCACGGTGATGATCGTGGCGAACTCCAGCGGCTTGCCCGACGCGGTGGGGGTGTTGAGATACCAGTGGCCCAGCAGCATCGCGGTCATCACGCCGCCGAGGGCGATGCCGCCCATCAGAAAGGTCGCGACGACGAACGCGCCATCCAGCCGACTGGAGGCGAGTGTTCGATAGGCCATGCCGACGACGAAAAGCGTCGCCGCCCCGGTCAGCACGTTGATCCCGCCGACGGCGAACCGTGCCAACCGCAGGCGGGTTGGCCGCGCCGACGCGGCCTCACGGGCGGCTTTCCCGCGCGCCGGGCGTGGCTGGCGGTCGAGCCAGAGCAGGATATTCCACGGAACCATCAGCAGCAGGAAGGCGGCCATCAGCGGCCCCTGCGCGTCGAGCCACGTCTCGTCGAGTCCGCGCCCATGCACGACGGCGGGCGACGCGAAGGCGTTCATGGCAAGCAGGGTCAGCACGGCGAAGATGAAATAGAGCACGCCCTGAAAGAGGACGAATCCCCGGCTGGTGTCGCCGCGCACATCCAGAAAATAGAGACTGACGAACGACCCGACGGTCAGTTCGAGCATGACAAGAAACAGGGCCGGAGGGAGACTGAGCATAACACCTCTATTGCTGTCCGCATGGGATACGAGTTTGGCGGGAAGATGATATCCGTTGATGCCACTGCCTACGCCTCAGGATTATACCGCATGGGGCGCTTGCGGTCCCAAGAGGTTGCCAAAGCAGCGCCACGCTGTTGCATACCTACCCCCTACGCTACCCCGGCCTTTATGGTGTGTAACCCGATATTCAGGCAATCGGTGAGGTGCGTCTGCGTCTGTGTCTGGTCCCCCTCTCCCTGCAAGGGGGAGGGGCTAGGGGAGGGGGCAGTGGCCCCAGTGACATCATCCCAGGCGAAACCAGTATCACTCGGTCCCAGCCTGATTGCACAGGGAAAGACAACCGTGCTACACTGGGTGGCGGTTTGGCCCACTACGTGCTACACACAGTGCCAGCTAGCCAATTCCTGATTCACATACGATGGGGGCGACTTCGACCTATGGGCAACGCGATGATGTGGGGCGTGTTTCTCAAAACGGCGTCCCCACGCACTGGTTTGACGCGCACGCTGGGGCGGTTCTCGCGCCGGGCGTTCTACGGATCGCTCGCGCCGCTACGGATGCAGCGTATCGCCGTTCCCGCGCTGCCCGGCACGCAATGGGTGCGCGTCCGCAACCACATCGCGGGCATCTCACAACGCGACCTTGCCACGATCCAGTTGCTCTCCAACCCGGCAGTCTCGCTGGCCGCCATGCGCCACCCCCGGCGGATCTATCTCGGCCATCAGGTCGTCGGCGAGGTGGTCGAGGTTGGCCCGCATGCACAGTTGCTCCGGCCCGGCGACCGGGTGGTCTGGCAGTGCGATCCCTGTTGCCCAACGCGGGGCATCGAGCCGCCATGCCATGCCTGCGCCGCCGGAAACTTCGCTCTCTGCGTCCACCGCGCGATACCCGCCAGTCCCGCGCCGACGGGTGGCGGCTGGAGCGAAGAGATGGTCGTACACGAGCGCCAGCTCTTCCTGGTACCCGATGCGCTGCCAGACGAGCAGGCCGCGCTCCTCGAATCCGCCGCCAATGCCGTGCATGCCGCGCTCCGCCGCCAGCCACAGCCGGGCGAGCAGGCGTTGGTGATGGGTACGGATGTCGAAGGGCTGCTGCTGATTCAGGCGCTGCGGGCGTTCGCACCGAACGCGGATATCGCCGCGCTGCTGGATGCGCCCTATCATGCGGAGATGGCGGCGCGCATGGGCGCGTCCCAGACCCTCCGTGCCGACGAGGTTCCCGAGGGCATCGCGCGGATAACCGGCTCGAAGCGCTTAAGCAACGCCCAGGGCGCCGAGCTATTCATCGGCGGGTTCGATGTCGTCTACGACACCATCGGCTCCGAAAAGTCGCTGCAATCG